>CAZLPC010000784.1:0-1504 GCA_964561305.1 uncultured Anaerolineae bacterium | reverse complement strand
GTGTGGCGCTTAACAGTGTTGGGGGTGTTGCCCACATTTCGGAAGCGCGGCATTGCCACCCGCTTAGTAGATGCTGTCGTGCGGGATGTGCGGGATCGGGGTGGGTCGCGGATTCTGCTAGAGGTCGAAGGTAGCAGCCAGTCGGCCCGCACCCTATTTGAGCGCATGGGCTTTGAAACCTATGCCGGCGAGATTCATTATGAATTTGCCTTGCCCAATCCGCCGCCCAAAGCCCCCTTGCCCGACGATTACTCAATCTTCCCCATTAGTTATTATGCCTCAGAGCCGCGCTATCAACTAGCGGCGCGGGTTGTGCCTGCCCGTAACCAACGCTTCGAGAACATTCGGCGGCAAGACTTTCAGCGCAACAAATTGTTATGGGGGCTGCGCTGGATTAACTTGCGGGTACGCGGCATTACTGAAACTGAATTTGTAATACGGACACTACTAGACGGCCAAATTGTGGCACGGGGTGGCTACGCTATCCGGAGCCGTTGGGGAGCCATCAGCGAGATTGCCATGCGCGTAGACCCTGCCCATACGGTAGTTATTCCATACTTATTTCATCGCCTAGTAGACGATGCCCAACGTCTTAGTCGGCGGCGACGCGTCGAGATGATCACACCAGTTTGGCAACCTGCCGTTATTGACTATGCCGAAAAACATAGTTTTGTGAGACTGAGTGAATATTATAAGATGGGCATCATCTTGCGCGAGGATATTCGTACGGTGATGTATGGCGAGGCAGTCGCCCTACCCAAGCCAATAACAGAAGACCGACCCACGCCCTAGCGCACACCCACAATTGTGCCGTTTTCTAGCACCAACACTTGGCCGTCTTGATGCAAGTGGGGTTGGTTGTCGAAGGGTTCGGGCAACTCAAGGCGTACCAAAACCGATCCTGCTAAATCCCAAATCACAAGTTCAGCATAGCGCGTACCAATAATGGCATCATTGCCGCGTGTGAATGTGAGTGCCCACGAGCCTAGGGTGTCGGCGGTGTGCAGTGTGCGCCGAAGTGTGCCGCCTTCGGTGTCCCACAAACGCAACTCGCCGTCATAATCTGATGTGGCCAATAAACGATTATCGTTAGAAAACGCCACCGCATTTAAGTCATTCATGTTGACCCCTTGATGCAGCGGCCAACTTTGTCCACTAGGCAGCACATAAACCCCCACGCCATCTTGGTTTTCGTACACCAAAAAACGTTCATCGTTGCTCATAAGCGACAATACGCCCAAATCTGGCGCAACCATCTCGGTTGATAAATCGGTATTAATGCGCCAAATATCGTGAGTTTTTGCTCTACGATAATAAAGCGCAGTCGGGCTACTGTATACCCACCAATGCGACGCTTCATCAGAAGTAATCACTTCTAAACCAGTACCTTGCATCGGATAGGCCACAAGCCCAATTCCTGACTCGGAGAAAATAAGGTGCTCGCCTAAATATCCTAGGAAAACACCACCATAAAATTGCTGGGCCTTACCGAATGTGGCTAGGT
>CAZLPC010000783.1:0-1507 GCA_964561305.1 uncultured Anaerolineae bacterium | reverse complement strand
TAACAGTACCTGCCTGTACCAGCATAGTAGGGCATGGCGACAACCGAATCAGCTCATCTATGATTGGTGTAAAAAGTGCGTTGGATGTAGTTTGCTTTTCGGTTGTGCCCAAAACAATCAGATCATAGCCCTTGTGGGCTTCTTCTAAGATTTGATCGCGCACGTTTTCGCGCACGACAATCTTTTTATTGACTGTCGCATAAGGGAACATTTGGGCCAATTCGTCTAAGAAGGTTTTGGCGGCGGCTTGCTCGTTTGCATCTACTACTGTCATAAGAGTTAAAGAAAGCGCCGTATTCGCTTGTAGTTTTTCGAGGATAATGGCCTCGACCAGTTGTGATGCCCCCCGAACCGACCGTAACCGCACTGGTAACAATACCCGATGTATATTGCTAATTAAATTGTCCGAAAGCGCCTGCTCGCGCTCTAGGCGGGCCAGTTCTTGTTCGCTGGGTTCAATATGATTAAGTGCCCAGCGCAGCAAAAACGGTGCCATTAAGGACGTTAGCACGGCCATCACCACAATAATCGAGAACATATCTTGTGTCAGCACACCCATTGAAAGCCCAATGGTGGCAATGATGATTTCCATGGATCCGCGTGCATTCAGACCTGCCCCAAAAAACAACGCCGTCCAATGATCCGCTTTACCAATCAGTCGCGATCCAATGTAAACACCGCCGACTTTGCATACCACAGCCACCACAATCACAATCACAGCCGCCGAAAGCAACTGGGGTGTTAACAAATTAAGGGCATTTACCTTTAGTCCCGCCACCGCAAAAAAGATCGGGGCAAAGATGCCCAGCGCAATACTTTCGAGTTGATGAATAACATGGGTACTAAGGCCACGTACTTGCCCAAAGATAACCCCAACGACAAAAGCGCCCAACAACGCTTCTATGCCAATGTATTGGGCAATTGCTCCCCAAACAAACATAGCAAACACCACAAATGACAGCACTTTATCGCGCATCTGTAAGCGATTTTGTACGAAATCAAATAGCCGAAAAACGATCCAACGCCCTGCCGTAAAGCTAATAAGCAAAAAGGCCAGCACACTTAAAACAGACTCGAGGACGCTGCCAAATGTAATTGCACCTCCACCGGCCAACCCAATTACCACCGACAACAAAATCCAGCCTGTGGTGTCATCAATCATTGCAGCAGCGATAATCGTTTGTCCAATATTGCGCCGTGTCAAATTCAAGTCTAGCAATACTTTGGCCACCACTGGAATGGCCGAAATGGACATTGAAGTAGCCAAAAAGAGTGCAAAAACAAAGCGTTCATCAGGATTAACCAATAAGTCATCTGGTAAAAGTTGGCCCAGTGTAAAACCCATTGCTAAAGGCAATAGCAAACCACCGGTTGCCACACCAATAGCCGAGCGGGCTTGGCTACGAATCAATGGAATATTGATCTCTAGCCCCGTAATAATTAACAAAAACATTACGCCCAGCAAACTGACAGTTTCGAGCAGGTAGCCCTGTATTTCGGTTTGCGG
>CAZLPC010000782.1:0-1514 GCA_964561305.1 uncultured Anaerolineae bacterium | reverse complement strand
CCAGTGGCGTTTGTTGTTGGGAACAATAGTGATGGTGGCTTGTGTGGTAGGGGCCGTAGCTGCGGTGGTGTTGTGGCGCTTACAGCAATACGATAATCAACTGCGCGAAGCGCTTATTGACACAGTAGATGCTGAAATTCGGGCGTTGCGCGTGGGCGATGAAACGGCGTATATGTCTATTCGGCGTACCAGTAGCAACTATTGGATTGGCCGCCAGTCAGAAATCTTTACTGAGTATCAAACGCTAAAAGCCAATGGTCAGCTAGAGCTAACAGGCGATATTGTTGACATTGAGATTGACCAAAATAACGAGCGCAAGCGGGCGCGGGTCATCGTCGAAGAGCGAATTGGTGGCGACATTTATCAAGTGGTGTGGTTTTATTGGTACTATGACTCTGAACCCAGTGGTTGGCGACGTTTGCCACCTGATACTGAGTTTTGGGGTGATGCCGCTATGCTTACCACCGATGGGGTAGCGGTGGATTATTTTAAGTTGGACGAACCGCTAGCCGAAGCAATTTTTGCACAGGTTGAAAACTGGTCGCAGGTCGGCTGCACAGTGATGAATTGTGCCGCACCATTACCATCCTTAACCATCCAAATTGACCCACGCCCTGCTGCTGCCCCAGAGTGGGATATTTCGGATGAATGGACAATTTTAGTGGCTTCGCCGTTTTATGATGGACGTGCAAATCGTGATAATCCGCTATCGTTGTTGCTAATGCAACAATTGGCGACACTAATCGCCGAGCGTTTGGTAGACTATAACACTTCGGTAGCTAGTGGGCTAAATACACCCCTCGCCGCCCACCAAACTACCACTTATGCTGATAGCACATGGCTGGCATCAGAATTTGAGCGCTGGCTGGTGGGCTACTTTTTAAATGGAACTGGGGCTGGGTTTTTAGCAAGTTTGGCAGATATTTATGGCGACATTACGCCACCTCTATTGCTACGATTGCTAACGCCCGACGCAGCCATTGGAACCTTAGTTGAAGCGGCAACGGGCTTGAATATAGGTGGTATGCCGCCTGACACTTTGAATCAAATTGACTGGCGCGGCTATTTTGCCGAGCGACTGACATTTGAAGCGCGTCTATTGCGCGATGAATTTAACCTTGACGATGTGCAACAAATTGTTGCCCGCCACAATGCACTTTATGATGAAAATGATGCCAATGCCATTGCTATTGCCGACACCAATCGGCGCAATTTTGATGCACAACGTCCGAATTATACTATCGCGGCAGTGGATATTGTGATTGATGCCTTTGGCCGTCCACAAGCAACCGTACAAGCCATATCTTACCCAGAGCAACCCCCGCAATATATTGTGTTTCGGTGGGATGGCTTTACATGGAAACGAGTGGGATAAGGAAACTATTGTTATGACTTATCGAAACAACACGCTATCACAGCGCAGCACCAACCCCACTGCCATTATTGCATGGTTGTTGGTGGGGTTTAACGTGGGCATCATGCTGATGTTTGTGTTGGCGTTTGGTGTGCTGCCA
>CAZLPC010000781.1:0-1517 GCA_964561305.1 uncultured Anaerolineae bacterium | reverse complement strand
ACCTGCGATATTATGATTCGCTGAGTCTGCAGTTCACTCGCGGCTGCCCGTTTCAGCGCAAAAATCGGGCGCACGATGGGGCTGGTCTACGCTACGGATGTGAATACACGCGCCGGGCATAAACATGTGCTGCATCATATAGCCAAAATCGCCCCCATCAAAGAACATCGTGCCGTCGGGGGTAGTAAAGGTAAGGCCACTGATGTCGGCAGGGGCAAGGCCGCCGCTAAAGAGCGCCATATCGCCGTTGCCATAATACAAAAACACCATGCCATCATCAGCAGAGTTGCTATCCACCACTAAGGCGGCGGGGCGTATCGCGCTAGAATCTATCAGCGTAAGCAGCGTTTCGTTGGGGATGCCCGCCGTTTCAGGATCGATCACTTCTGAGGGTGTTTCGGGCGTGCCCGACGGCACAATAATGGGGCGATTGGGGTCAGGATCGGCTTCTGGCCCCAAATATAGGGCGGTTTGGGCCACGCTTAAAATGGTCGTCTCGAAGGCACTTACACTGTTGCCGGGCGTTTGGGCCACAATCAGCCCAATATTGTTGCGCCCCAAGTCTAACACCATTAGCATAATGGTGTCGTTGCCAGTGGTGGTATAGGCAATAGACTTTGTGATCAGTTGCGTTTCGACAATGGGGGTAAAGCTATAGAGATCGCGCAGATAAAGCTGGAACTCTTGGATTACTTGAATCGGCTGCAATCCCGCATATTCGCCGCGCCGCAAGCCGCGCGTATTGGGATAGACCAAATCTATCCGAATAGAGGGCGAGCTACCATTAGAGGGGTTGGCATCTAATAAACGCAATGACAATGGCAGTTCTAGCACCTCCCACTCGGCAGGATACTCAAACATCAATAAGTCGTCATCAGAAATATAAACCCGCGTGTTGCCTTGGGCGTTGCTGGGCCCCACGACAACAGCAGCCATCAACACAATAAGCGCAAGTATGATCAATCGGCGCATAGCCTACATCCCTTTAATTTGCACAACTCAAAAGCTAGCGTTGATTGTGGCGCAAACTTCGCTATTGCGCAAGTTAGGATACACAGTTGCTGCGCTTAACTTAAAATTCCTGCTCATGTAGCAAATAATCAAACAGCAGGATCATAGCGCATAGCCCGATTTTACAGTGTCATTTTTGAGCCAACGATAGGAAAATACCCTATAGTCGGCTCAAGATAAAGACTACCGGCCTTTTTTGGCAACGTCGCGGGCAATAACCATGCGATGCACCTCGCTGGGGCCGTCATAAATGCGGAAGGCGCGGGCCTCGCTATACCACAAGCTCAAGGGCAAGT
Source organism: uncultured Anaerolineae bacterium (assembly GCA_964561305.1). GTDB lineage: Bacteria > Chloroflexota > Anaerolineae > Aggregatilineales > J027 > J027. The sequence goes on along the minus strand of CAZLPC010000781.1, from coordinate 210 downwards.
CGCGGCTGATGCCCCGTCCACCACAAATTTGGATGGCGCGATCTAAAACGCGATTAACACTTTCGGCCACATGCACCTTGGCCATGCTGGTTTCGCGGCGGGCTTCTTCGCCTTGCTCAATCAGCCATGCGGCATGATACATCATTAAGCGGCCTTGATGCAGTTCTATGGCGCTGTCGGCGAGCATCCATTGGATGGCCTCGTGTCCTA
>CAZLPC010000780.1:0-1518 GCA_964561305.1 uncultured Anaerolineae bacterium | reverse complement strand
TCGAGATCGAAGGCGCGGGCCGGACCCCCGTGCTGCTGGCGATCGACGGCCGGCCGGTCGGTCTCTTCGCGCTGGCGGATGTCGTGCGCGGCAAATTCACCCTCGATCACCACCGACACCCCCAGCCGCAACTGATCGCCCACTAGATTCAGCGCTAGCGTATGGATGTCATCTTTGCTGGCGAATACGGTCTGAAACGACGGCGGCAACAACGCTTTCCGCAGCCGATCCACTGCAAAATAGGTTACGCCTTGCCGCTGGGCAATGGCTTCGGCATGGGTGGTCTTGCCGGCGGCTCTTAGGCCCGCCACAACAATAAGTCGAGTGGTCATGATGCACATCTGTCCTGTTCTGGATTACGACGTTGCTGGTTGAGAGGGGCGCTCACAGCACCCACCTCAATTGTATCGGGTTGCTGCCTTTCAGCATACCCCAAAATGCCGCCGCGCACCGCGTGGTTATTTTTCTTCGCCCGATGGACTAAAAGGCAAGCTCCCCAAGAGCAACGTCGGGTTAATGCCTTGCTCAGTGATGACGATCTTGGTGTTGTCTTTCAGGGCGGTTTCGACCATTTCGATGCGCTTTAGCGCTTGGGCATTGCCGATGAAGTAACGCTCGGCGGCCTCATTCACCAATCGGATCGCTTCGGCCTTGCCCTCGGCCACCTTAATCACGGCTTCGCGTTCACCCTCGGCTCGCTGAATCATGGCTAGCTTTTGCTGTTCGGCCGCCTCAAATTCGCCGGTTGCCAACAGCTTCATCGAGCGGCGTTCTTGCTCGGCGGTCTTTTGTTTGTGCATGGCGCGTTTGATGTCATCGGGGGGATCAATCAGACGAATCTCGACCTTGCTCACCGTCAACCCCCACTCGGCAGTAAAATCATTGAGGATACGCTGCAAATTGCTGGCAATTTTCTCGCGGGCGACAAGGCTTTCATCTAGGGACAAACCCCCAAACTCTTGGCGCAGGTTGGTCATGCCCAACTGCAAAATGGCGCGTTTCCAATCGTCAATATTATAAAATGTGCGTTTAATGCCCTCTTCGTCGGCGGTGGGCCGCGCCCACATCACCCCGTCTACGGTGATTTCAACATTGTCTCTGGTGATGACGTGCTGGGGGGGAATATCCATCGTATGCTCGCGCACGTCGCGCACACGAATAATTTGGGCAAACGGCACTTGAAAGCCCAAGCCCGGCATCACAAAACCAGTATATTTACCGAAACTTTCTTGGATACCACGCTCATAGGGCTGTAAGGTGTAGACAAAGCCACGGATGGTTCTCATGTTGGTTTCCTTTGCTCTATAATAACGAGTTGATGGGTCATCAAGGTTCATGAAATCTTATGGAATAACTTTACATTATGCGGCTTATTTTAAATGTTGACGTAGATGAGAGTTTCCTCTATTGGGCTAGCCCGGCTACCCGCAAGGCGGCCACGCGCATTCTTGCCCGCGTTGTGCTTGGGTAAATAGAGGCAGGGCTGGCAACCTGCCTGACAATCATTATAATAGCCAC
>CAZLPC010000779.1:0-1521 GCA_964561305.1 uncultured Anaerolineae bacterium | reverse complement strand
AACGGCGCATTGTTGCGGTCTTCGACATTTTGCAAAATAACAGCCAACCCTTCTTCGATGGTATCAATATCGCGGGCCGACAGTTCGGTGTTAAACAGCGCCTTAATGACAATTTCAAGCGTCAGACGCATCATCGAATCTACCATATTAAAGGGTTGGTCGGGACGATAGCTATTGGCGTAGCGGGTGGCAAAGTCGGTGATAATCGTGGCATAGGTGTTGACGGCATTGTGGTTAAAATGGGGTTGCATAAGGCGGCGTTGTTGTTGCCATATTGCGCCCTCGCTAATAATAAGCCCATTGCCCACAAAGCGACTGATCGAACGCACGAAGCGGCTGGGGCGCTTAAATTGCTTGTTGCGTTTCACAATTACATCATAAATGTCGTGCGGGTCGCGGATCATAATCCAGTGCGCGGGCCCCACCCGAAAATGCACCGTGTCGCCATAGTCGGCGTGGGTTTGGGCCAAAAAGCGAAACTGCTGGGACGATAGCTCGCGGGCAAAACCAGTCGGCGATTTGGTGGTGGGGCCGGGCGGAAACACGCGGGCCATCTTATAGTGCCGCTTTCAGCCATGCAAGCGCTTCATCAGTATTGGTGAAGAAGCGGCGCTCGATGCTGCGGTTTTGGCTGCCGAAACTGTTGGCCACCAGCTTAACGATGGTGGTGGTGATGCTCTTATATAGCACCATCGCCAAGCGGCCATCGGTGGCTAATTTGGCCGAGGCTTGATCAACCTCATTGGCGCGTTGGCGCATATAGGGCGTTACAGTCATTTTGTCGCTGCTTTGGTCTTGCAGCGTTAACAGGCGCTTATTAGCGGGCCAATTCTTAAACAGATCCAGCATAAAGTTGGCCCAAATATCTACGGCTTCGCGGGTGGGTTCGCCCATGCGTACCACGAGAATACGCTCATTTTCGATCCACTGATAGGTGACACCGTGCCCTAGGTCGGTGGTTTGGTCGGTGGCGGTTTCTGGTTGGGGGACTTCAGAATCACTCATGGTTGTACACTCCGTAAAATAAATGCTATGGCGGTGGGTGGATCAATGCAATTATTAACCAAATTATAACGAACATTCGCCATTTGCCAACAATCTTAACGCAGCCTATTGCCCCAACATTTTGTAAGGTTTTGACAACAGATTCCGTCAACTGCATAGATCGTGTGTAAAATAGACGATAACTATAAACAAGCATGTTGAGAGGACATTGATTGTGTCGAGCAAAAACCGACTGGGCTTGATTGCAATAATGCTGCTGGCGCTGCTGATTGCGGCTTGTGGCAACGAGGATGAGCCGCGTGAGGACAACATTCGCACCGATACCACCACTACCGAAGACGACACCGCCCTAGACCTGAGCAGTGCCAACAACACCAACGGCTTTACCTTTGATGCGATAGATGCTTTTGCGCCCCTGCAAATTATTTTACCAGAGCAAACCGTGGCAGCGGGGCAGGGCGCTTTGCTGATCGATGTACAAATGCCAACGGGCTATAAGCTCAACAATCTTGCTCC
>CAZLPC010000778.1:0-1532 GCA_964561305.1 uncultured Anaerolineae bacterium | reverse complement strand
CTAGGCCACGCCCACCCCCAACACTTGTACAATCACTTCTTTCAAACTGCCAATATCAAGCGGCTTGCCCACCACCGGACACGCTGGCAATCCACGGTCGGTTAGTTGGCGCACTACGCGGCTATCGTTCAGGCGGTCGGCGTGGGCTGTTACCACCACTACCGGAATATCGCGGTTGTTGGAGTTGTCGTTCATCATTGTAATCAGTTCATAGCCACTTAGGCCGGGCATCTCTAGGTCAGTAAAAACCAAGCAAGGCTTATGTTGGCTCATATAGGTCAGTGCTGCGCCGCCGTTGTCTACTGAAACAACCGTATGTTCTGGACACAAGTGCCCTACAATTTTTTGCATAAGATTTTTGGTTTGCAGTGTATCTTCAACTATTAAAATGATTTGAGACATGGTACCCTCCTCCTTGAAATTCACTATTTTTATTCTACATCAATTTTGTCGCAATTTTGCGTTAAGATTTTGTGAACCACGTAAATTCATACATTTTTCAAACAATTGCTTTTCACAGAACTACATGGTCAACGACATGGGCTTACTGTAGACTGTTTTCATCGCATCTAGTGGCAATATCACAATAGAAAGGTTGTGTATGGCAACCCGACCCATCCCCACCACCATCTTATCGGGCTTTTTGGGAGCTGGCAAAACCACCCTATTAAATAACATCTTAAATGGCCAACACGGGCGACGCATTGCTGTCTTGGTGAACGACTTTGGCGAAATTAACATAGATGCCCAGTTGATTGTAGGCGTATCGGGCGAGACCATCAGTCTTAAAAATGGCTGCATCTGTTGCTCAATCCGTGACGATCTATTAACCGAAATGTTGCGTGTTATAAAAACCCAGCCCACTCCCGAACATATCATTATCGAGGCCAGTGGCGTAAGTGACCCCGTAGCCATTGCCAATACGCTGATGTCGGCGCAAATGATGGGTGCAGTGGTGCTGGACGCGATTATTACTGTGATAGATGCCGAGCAAGTGTTTGCGCTTAATTCTGCCGACCAAGTGTTGGCCATAGACCAAATTGGCGTGGCCGATATTGTGGTGCTAAACAAAGTAGACTTGGTTAGCCCCGAAATAGTCGAAAACGTGCGCGAGGTCTTCATCCGCAAAACCGTACCCAATGCCCGCGTCTATGAAACCACACACGGGCGCGTTCCGCTGGAGTTATTAATGGGTACAGGCGACTTTGACCCCACGCGCTTGCTGGGCCGCCATGCCCGCGATGTGCATGTTCACACTGCCCACGACACTCCCGACCATCATCACCACGACCACACGCTGATCTATGATACGTGGAACTGGACAAGCGACGAGCCGCTATCGTTTAAGCGCCTCAAAAAAGCCATAGACCGCCTGCCGCTTGCCATTTATCGGGCTAAGGGGGTCTTTCATGTAGCCGACGATCCCCAACGGCGGGCTGTGTTGCAGGTGGTGGGGCAGCGCGTATGGCTAGAGCTAGGCGCAGCGTGGGGCGACGAAGCCCCCTACTCTAATTTTATTGTGATTGGGCAAG
>CAZLPC010000777.1:0-1535 GCA_964561305.1 uncultured Anaerolineae bacterium | reverse complement strand
TGACTGGTGATTAGGTGGGTATCTATGGCCAAGCGCAACAGGCGCAGGCCTTTCTCTAAAGATTGCTCCCAAATGGGTGTGTTCCACTCGGCCAATAGTTCGCCACCCCAAATATCATTGACCAAAATATCCAGATGGCCATGCTCTTGCTCAATACGTTTCACGAGGGCTTCGACTTGGGTAGGTTCAAGGTGATCGGTAGGTACAGCGATCCCTTGCCCGCCGCTTGCCGATACCAATGCGGCTGTTTCTTCAATCGTCTCTGGTCGTTGATACTCTGAACGCTGGTGGCGCGTGCTGCGCCCTGTCACATAAACGATGGCCCCTGCTGCGCCAAGCTCAATAGCGATGCCGCGCCCGGCCCCACGGGTTGCGCCTGCTACCAAAGCAATCTTACCTTGCAATGAGGTTGTCATGGTTGCACTTTGCCTTGTTTGGTTATGTTACCAGTTTGTGGATGAGAGGCGATCTATTCTAGCAAAAACAACCCTAAAATTAAATGGGTATGTGGCGATGGTAGTGTATCCATTTCGGTGTAAATTCAAGCGATCTCTGCCCCAAAAACCCGCGCCACAATGCCCAATTTTGCGTTTTTTTAAAATACTTGACAAAATCAACGCGGGTATGGTATTTTTTAGATGGTGGTTGCAACACCACCATCCCCGCTGATGCGTTAGCACACCGCAGGTAGGGGGATTTTTAGGGAATAGAAAATAGTGAATAGTTTTTTGGGCGCGTCGGCGCGATAAAGCCGCGTCGCCAGCAGAATGCGCCAATTCAAATAGCGGCGCTTAACCTCACCCCCCAAACCGTGACATGGGTGGATTTTTCGGAGCGACTTTCACGCGGTCGGCCTCACCTCACCCCAACCCCTCTCCCCGTAATAAATCATACAAATAACGAGGGCTTGTCTGTGGGGAGAGGGGCTTTGCATTCGATAGTCCAAAAATGGCTTGTTCATGTAGAATTTACGGCATGAAACTGCGCAAAAGTCCCCCTCTCCCAGCAAAACAACAATTGGCATTTGCAACAGTTATTAATAGGGAGAGGGGGATTGAGGGGGTGGCGGCGGCAGATAGTGCTGCCGACGCGCATCATAGGCGATGCAGCTTCAGCTTAACGCCCAGCCACACGCCGCCGAACACGGCTGCGCCAAAGATCCAGCCCGAATATGCAAATGCCGAAATGCCCGACAACAACGTGCCGACGGTGCAACCCAACGCCAGCATGGAACCCCAGCCCATCAACACGCCACCCACCAGCGCCGTGATGCTGTTGACAACTGTCAGGCGGCTGGGCTTAAAGTGTCCGCCGGCCAACGACACCGCCAATGCGCCCAACACCAAGCCGCCCACCAGCAGGCCGTTCTCGCCGATGACGTGTGTGACGACGGTAGCACAGCCGCTAAAGCCGTCTAGGCCATTAATGCGCCCTTCTAGCAGGCCTTGTTTGTCGAGTTGGGTGCGCGAGATGCTGCCCAATTGGGCTGTTACGCCCAGCGGCTCGACGCGCAGATAGGCGAACACGCCGATGAT
>CAZLPC010000776.1:0-1537 GCA_964561305.1 uncultured Anaerolineae bacterium | reverse complement strand
GTGTGATTTTTACCTAGATTACTACGGGTCGGATGCGCCGCTTTTTCGGGAATTTCTTTGTACCTTAGGACTGTTGACGCACGATGCCCAGCCCAAACTGGCTTATGATGTCTTGCTCTCAGGACTGAGCGCGTATCGCTAATATCCTGCCTTGCATCGCCCGTATGCAGGTAGGCCACAATTGGCGCTAGGCGGCGAACAACGCCAAGATCTGGTCAACCACCCCGCGCACCAGTGGATCGTAGCGTTGAGAGCCGGAATATACCAAATGGAGCGGGCATTTTAGCGCCAATTGGTGGCCAATGGCGATTTCGCCAGCTGCACAAGCACGCTCGGCCACAGGGCGCTCGATCAACGACAAGCCCAAGCCAGCCGCTACCAAATTGGCCCGGCTGCGATCATCAGTGCTGTGGACGGTCTGCTTTAGAGGCAAATGGTGGTGCTGTAACTGCTGGCTCAAAATAGCATGGAAGGGGCAATCATCGCCCACATGGATCCATGACTGATCGGCAAGCGTGCGCCAATCGGCCGCAGCCAACTGATCCGCCCACGCAACGGGCATCGCCACCACCAGATCAACCACTGTCAGCGCATGACCGATCAGCGTTGGGTCAGCTGTGGGCCCATACACAAAGCCGAGATCGAGCGTAGACGTGCGCAGCGCAGCCACAATTTCCGCCGATGATGTTTTGTGCAATGCCACCGTTACCCCGCTATGTGCCGCCTGTAATTGGGCGATAAGATTGGGGATTTTGAGGGCCGTTGGCTCACTGCACAGCCCTATCCGCACCAGTCCCACCAGTTGGGGTTGCAGCGCGGCCGCCGATTGCGTCAGAGCGTGCGCAGCCGCGAGTGTAGCGCAGGCCTTGGCGCGCAAGATTTCGCCCTTAGGCGTTATGGACATGCCTTGCGGGCTGCGCGTAAAGAGTTGCACCCCCAACTCGGCCTCTAGGGCTTGCAAGTGGGCGCTAATGGTAGAGGGTGTCGTGTAGAGGCGCTTGGCGGCGCGGGTAATACTCGCCTCGTCGGCGACAGTGACGAAGATGCGAAGCTGATGCAAATCCATGGCCTGCCCTTTCCAATTTCAACATTGTAAATGAAAAGCGAGGCCACGTCTAATCTTAAATCTGAAGCACAGTTCGCTTATTCCGAACGAGGTATACGGAAATAGGCGCTGGTGGGTGGGGCCGCGCTGTGGCAAGCTAGCGCGGTGTTATGTGCATTAAATAGCACAGATGGCGGTCATCTGTGCCCAATTAACAGAGGAGACAACAGCATGACCATCACGCACAAGTCGCAGGTTCGTTCAATCCCCGCCGCCCCTCGTTCCGACGCGGTTGCTCATTTTGCCGCCAAACTGGCATACGAGACCGATCCATCCGATGTTTATTTTGATATGCAGCATGAGATAGCCGATTTTGTGGTGCTGGATGTGCGGAGTCGGACCCATTTCGCACAGGGGCATGTGGCCGGCGCGATCAACATTCCCTATGGCCAATTGAACGCCGACCGTCTGGCCCAGTATTCACGCGATACG
>CAZLPC010000775.1:0-1539 GCA_964561305.1 uncultured Anaerolineae bacterium | reverse complement strand
AAAGTTAAACACAGCCACCACTATTAACATAACAGCCAGTGCCACCAACCCACCCATTAGAATGGGATAGTTGAATGTGGATTGTGGTTCTGTTTTTTTAACAGTTTTGTGGCTCATGGTTGTGTTAAAAAACCTAATTTGCTAATCTAACACAGTTTTCTAAGTGTTGAGAATACACGACCAAAAGTAAATGTGGTGTGGCCAATTCCTTATATGATAAACTTATGTCTAAAATAAGGTGAAAAATGCTCAGTCTCTATAAGCTCGAAATTTTCTCGATGGTGGTGCAATATGGCAGCTTCAGTGCTGCGGCAAATCACCTCTATATGACACAATCGGCAGTTAGCCAACACATTCAAGACCTAGAGGCTAGCCTTGGTACAAAATTATTCATTCGGGGGCGGCGTGGTGTTCAGCTAACACACTCCGGCGAGAAGCTCCATGCCCACACCACTCAGATTTTAGCCATGGTGGCCGCCGCTGAAAACGATGTGATGGATGTCGCCAATTTGGCTAATGGTCACGCCTCTATCGGGTCTACGCCCAACATCGGCATTTACACACTACCCGACTGGATTCGTGGTTTTAGAGAACGCTATCCAAACCTGACATTGGCGCTACAAACCGGCACAACCAGCGATATTGTCAATGGTGTTCTTAATCATCAACTCGATATAGGTTTCGTAGAGGGCGAGGTCGAAAAAATGCGGCGCTCGCGCTTAGGGGTATTAATGCTGCAAGACATTAAAATGGTACTAGTAGTGGGCCCCAAGCATATCTGGTGGGATCGCACTCAAATCGCCATCAAAGAACTAGATGCCCAAGCGTTTGTGATGCGCCCGCGCAACAGCCAAACTCGTATTTGGCTAGATGAACTATTTCAAGAGCATAACATTCAGCCAATAGTTTCAGCAGAATTTGACAACCCTGAATCGCTCAAGCAATCGGTTTCTGGCGGGCCGTGTGTAACCGTTTTGCCCACTTATGCCGTAGAGAACGATCTCTTGACTGAGCGACTACGGGCCATCCCCATTGAAAATGTGTCATTGCATCGTGTATTAAAATTGGTATGGGATCGGCAAATTCCGCTTTCGCCAATTGCCCGCACCTTTTTGTCGTTTATGGCCGAACAACTACCACAATTAAGCACGCTTACAGGTATTGAGCTAGCGTAGTGCCAACTCGGTAAGTAGCCACCGATGCTCATGAAAAATTGCAGCAATAGTTTGCGTATCGGCAACGGCATCGGGTTGGAGGGTAGATGGATGCTCTATCAGTGGCAACCATGCTGCAAACTCCTCTAGGCCCAAATGCCCTTCTGCCAAGGCGATGATGTTGCTAAGGGCTGTTTCTGCACGCCAAGCGGGTTTTGCACCGTTGACCTGTAACATAAAAATTGCACCCACAGTTGCTGTGCGCTTATTGCCATCAGCAAAAGGATGGTTGCGGGCGATTGAATGCAACAATGCGGTTGCCTTCAGCACCAAAGTCGGATAGGCATCCGCCCCAAAAGCCGATTGTTGGGGCCGCCCCACTGCC
>CAZLPC010000774.1:0-1542 GCA_964561305.1 uncultured Anaerolineae bacterium | reverse complement strand
ACGCGCCACTCGGGGGCAGGGGGATCGTCTTGGGCGCTGGCGTGGGGCCCAAAGCCCGCGAAAAGAGCCAGCAACACACATCCAAACAGAACTGAACGCATAGATCACCTCATGAATTTACAAATTTTATATGAAAGCAATATAGTGCTGTTTCAAAAAATGTGCAACATCATGGGCAGCCAAGCCCATGATGTCGAATTGCCACGCCGGATGGTGGTGTTTTACTCGGCTTTAGTTGCTGATATAGAATGTTGGTGCTTCAATTTCAGTTAGGCAACTGGTGTCTAAAAGCGTATTGGGGTTGTTGATAAACCAGCGCATCAGGTCGCGGGGACACTCAAACGCGAAGGTTACCACATGGCCAGCATTGGGGATATTAATCACTTGGGCGTTGGTCAGCGTTTCGGCAGCAAGCAGCCCCCAGTGTGGCGGCGTGATGGGGTCTAGCTCGCCCGTTAAAATCAGAGTCGGGATATCGCTAACAACGGGGGCGTTTTCGATGGGGTTGGGTGGCGCGGTGTCCCAGCCTTCGCAAATATAGTAGGTGACATAGTTATCTACGTCATAGAAAAACTGCAAGCGCGGATCGAGGGTGTCGCTGGCGGCTTCGATGTCCGCAAAGCTATCGAACGCGATTTCTTCGTTACAATTGAGACTATAGTGCATGGTGGTGGCGATGCCATCCCATATAAAAAACGTACCCATATAGTCTTGGCGCAGCGGCCCGTATAAGCCCTCATAGGCTTGATTAATGACATAGGGCAGGCGCTGGATGGCGCGGGTAGAGTACATATTAAAGAACATCACGCCCACCAGCGCATCGCCCGTTACTGTTGCGTCATAATATTTGCCGTCGGCGGGGCGGCGCACCTCTAGCGTAAGTGGCTCGGCGTTTAGGCGATCCACGACCGCGTAAAATTTATCGGCTAGATCAGGGTAGGCAGTGTTGCAAGTGCGGTCGGCGGCGCACAGTTCAAACAGGCGGGCAAGGGCTTGTGATCCGTTGCGCGGTGTTTCGAGATAGAGCGCAGCATTGGGCGGCACCACCGAGTCAATCACCACGCTCCGAATGCCTTGTGGATGGTCGCGCATGATGGTAAGGGCCAAGCGTGTGCCATACGAAATGCCATATAAATTCCATTGCTGTATGCCCAACGCCAGCCGCAAGTCTTCAAAGTCGGCGGCGTTTTCGGCGCTGGTATAGGCGTTCATGTCTATGCCGCGCTCTTGATAGAAGTTATAGCATTCTAGCATGGCATCGGCGGCGTGTTGGCGACCTGCTTCTAGCGTAAAGCCGCCGACATAGGCCTCAAAATTAGCGAGTCCATAGCCCGCGCACGACAAACTGGGCGATGATAGACCAGTGCCGCGCTGATCCATAAGGATCACGTCGCGGTCAAGTGCAAACGCCCCAAATGCAAAGTCAAAAAAGTTAAGATAGTTAGAGGTTGCGCCGCCGGGGCCACCCCCTCCACCTGCGGCAAGCGGGCCCTCGAGCCGATCGACCGAGTGAACGTGAACGATGAGCGGGTTGTCCGCGGG
>CAZLPC010000773.1:504-1549 GCA_964561305.1 uncultured Anaerolineae bacterium | reverse complement strand
TGCGTATTTGGAACGCCAGCAACCTAGAAGTAACCGAAGCTTTGCCTTCGGCCCGCAAGCCTACCGCAGTCGCGGCTTCGTCCAACAACACGCTCATTGCGTTTTATGATGGGGCGGGTAACATCGAAATCGTGAATCGGCTAACGGGGAGCTTGCTACAGATTCGGTTGCTGGCCGATCAAGGGCCTTCGCTGATTCAGTTTATTAATAGCAATCAACAGCTACTGATTGCGGGTGAGTTTATTGATCTGACAATTTATGATGTTTTAACGGGCGATGTCGTCTATACCGATAGCCAACGTATTCTCAGTGGCTATGTCAACACCGCCAACCAATTGGTCGCGTCGGCCTTCAACCGTGCCTATCTTTTTGACTTGCAAGACTATGAAGATGTGGTGAGCTATAACTTGGCGCGGGGCTATCCTAACAGCGACGGCACCATGATTGCAGTGCGCCAACTAGAAGCCATTGATCTTTATGACAGCCGTCCGGTGCGCGTGGGGACATTGCGCTTTAGCATCATCGATCGTACTCCCTATTATAGCGACGGGCGCAATATTTTAATGGGCTATCGGCGGGGTGGGGATCGCTTGTATGTGATGGATCCGAGTAGCCTAAAGCTGTTGCGCGTGGTGACACACCAAGGGCGCATTTCTGGCGATTCGGCGGCCATCAGCCCCAATGGAGCGATGTATGTGGTGTTGCCAATTGGGGGGCCCCTGCGTGTATGGGATACGCAACCATGGGAATTGCTGAACGAATTTGAGTATGATGGGCGGGCCCTTACGCTGGCCATTGCGCCCGATAATAGCCGCATGGTGGTGGCCGAGGGTGGCACTAACCCCCAACTTCGCATTTTAAGCACCACCACTGGGCGCGAAACCACGCGCCGCCAACTGTCTATTAGTCCCACCCGCGTCACTTATAGCCCCACGGGCGATCTTATTTTGGTGGTGGGCGACCGCGCCGCGCTGTTGGTGGATGCAACCAACGGCCAAACGCGCCATACTCTTGATTTAGCCAATCACATTTTGCCCAACGGCTT
>CAZLPC010000773.1:0-494 GCA_964561305.1 uncultured Anaerolineae bacterium | reverse complement strand
CCGATGGCACCCAATTGTTATTGCATGGTGGCGATGGAGCTGTGAGCGGCGCATGGATCAATTTTTATGATGTAGAAGATGAGTATGCACTGCTGTCCAGCATCAATGGGTCGCACCGCTTTGCTGTGACTGGGGTTGCCCTCAGCGAAGATGGCGACTTTATGTATACGGTGGGCCGCGACACCTTCTTAAACCAATGGGATTTTCCGACGCGCACCCTCATCGCCGAGTCGAACATCTTTTTAGACGAGATGGGCGGCATCGTCGCCCTCAATCCTACCGCCACCGAATTACTGACTGTGACCGAACGCGGGGTTATGCAGCGCTGGCTGATGGGTCCGGAACGGCTAATTGTTGAAAACGCGAGAGCGAATTGATGGGACGATGGGTGTTGTGGATAGTGCTGGCACTGGTATTGCTGCGGCCCCCTACTATTGGCCACAGCCAAGCTGACCCAACGATACCCACCATTGGCGCGTTGGCGATCATCCCCA
>CAZLPC010000772.1:0-1552 GCA_964561305.1 uncultured Anaerolineae bacterium | reverse complement strand
AACACGCCGGCCAATAACAATAAAAGCGCAGTGGCAACAAAAGTATATTGATACCCAAAGGCATCAGCCATAATGCCGCCCATTAGTGGCCCAATGGCCGCACCACTCCATGTTCCTAGCTGAATCATGCCCATGGCATAACCGATGCGCTCACGCGGCACAACCCCCGCGACAAGTGCGTTTGTCGCCGAAACCACACCAGAGATAAGGCCTTGAACGGCCCGTAACATCACCAATTGTTCGGCGGTGGTGGCCAGCGCCATCATGCCCATTACTATAGCCGTTCCCCACATCGAGCGTTGCACCATTAATTTGCGCCCATGCCGATCTGCCACTGCACCCCAAAATGGCGAGGCAACCATCATTGTCAACGCTTGGGCCGAAAAAACTGCGCCGGCCAAAAACTCGACACTTAGATTGCTGGTACTGCCTAGTGCAGCCACATAAAGTGGCAAAAACGGAAATATAATTGAAAAACCGATGGCTGTTACCAGCCGCGCAAAAAACATGATCCACAGCGTGCGCTGCCAAGACGACATAGTGAGCAACTTTCAACCAATACGAATACTGATGCAGACCAATATCTGTCATACTTTTTTAGATGAACGTTTTTAACGGCTAAGTACCTGCCTCCGCAGCGCATCCAATACTATCAAAGCTGTATAATTCCGCATATTGTAGCCAAACTGCATATATTGAGGGGTAAAAACGCCTGTTTGCCCCGTGCCGGGATCAAAACTAGGATGATACCCATCACTGCTAATGCCACTGCTCGGCAGGCTTTGCAATGTCGCCCAATAGTCCCATAAGGGAATTCCATTGGCCACAGCAAGGCTCCGGATAATGGCGTTTAGCTCTAAGACCCGTGGCCCTTGCCCATTTAGATTATCGGGTAGGGTACTGATAATGGGAATAACACCCATGTTGATACTGGTGGTGATAATAGATTGCATATTGGCGCGATAGGTGGCGCTGTCGATGCCACGCAAAATATCATTTGTCCCTACCAATATCAAGGCCACCGACGGTTTGCTTACACGATACTCACACACCAGCGGCGACTCATTGGGCAAACACACGCCAGCAGGCCCATTGCCCACCGCCAAAACATCGCCACTAGCCCACCCACTTCGTACTGCCATGCTCTCATTAGCAAATGAATTGTGGTTGTTGGCTGGTGTTTGCAAAAAGAAGTCTACGGTCGGTTGTAAATAGGTATAACTATCTAAGATCAGGCCCCCCACACCTATTGGGTACAAAAACACAGGGTTGGTACTGATGCTGTCGCCAACTTTTGAGAAAACTGTAGCCCGATTGCCTAGCGTTTGCCCAGCACGAAAAATCTGTGTGGAGCGAGCGCCAATCCCAGATACAATGCTGGTGGGTGTCGGCGTGCTGCCAGTTGTTGCAGGCATAGCAATGGTGTCGGTGGTTAATGGGGGCGCGGCTTGTACTGCTAAATCAGTGATCGTTAAATCGGTACGCACCAAGGGGCGAAAAATCCAGCCAGATTGACTATCTACGGTCACTTGCAACCATGTGCCACCCGCAT
>CAZLPC010000771.1:0-1554 GCA_964561305.1 uncultured Anaerolineae bacterium | reverse complement strand
GACTGGCACACGAGACATAAACAGTGTCTGCGTCTTGGGCCCAAGACGGCGACAAACTAGCACCTAGCAAACCGATCAACAGCAAAAACGATCCAATTCTAAACATCAGTTATCTATTACCCTCACTAACCATTTGAACAAGAATGATGTGGCCGATCATAGTCACCACAACATAGGCGGATGTCGCTATGGCCGCGTGGGCCGCGTTTCGTAGGGGAGTGTTGACTGCTTTTGGGGCATATTCCCCCACACCGTTGCACTGCATGGCTATTCTGGCGCTATTGCGCGAAACTGAACGGAATCAATGATGGCTTGCACCTCGTCGGCAAAGTTGACGAAGCCGCCGACACCCGTCTTGGCGCTAAAGAGCATGTAATCCACGCCGTCCGTGAAGATACCCAGCACGCCTTCGCTGTTGCGCGTCTGAAAATCGGCCAGATAGGCGATGTGGTTGTCGTTTTCAACGGTGCGCATGGTGCCAATAATACGCACGCCTTCCCCATCGGCAAACAGTTCCAGCGCGTCCTCTGGCGATAAATCGGCAAGGTCGGCATAGGCAGGTAGCTGTGGGAGGTGGCTCGGCATAATGAATTGCACACGGAGCTCACTCGCACTAGGGGTTGGCACACGTTGGTTGAACAACGCTTCATTGCTGTAAAGACTAATCGCACTTGACCCTGCTTTGGCAAGATAAGTGTCGGCCACAGCAACGATCACCCGACAATTATCCTCAAAAATCTGTTGTGTGGTTGGGTTTGGCGCTGTTGGTGTCACGGCGAGGTTATTTGCAATCTCATAGGCCACCAATTCTAATTCTTCAAAAGTGGTGTTTGATCGGGTGCGGACGTGGATAAAAACATCCGACTCCTCATAGAAAACGCCCACCATCACCCCCGTAATCAACGAACTTTGCGTGAACATGGTGTCGCCATAGTAATAATGAATAGCTGCTTCGCGCCCATTTATCTCAATGGGATGATATTCGCTCATCAGCGCATCAGTGCTCACTATTGACTTTGTTTCACTAAAGCTAGCAAAGAGTCCTTCTACAAAACGAACATACTCATCCGTTGCTTCATCTAAGATCAAAAAATCAGGTTTGGGTAAGCTCTCGACCTCATAAAGCGTTATCTCGAGCGCCAGATCAAGCGTCAGGTCAAGCGACGTTTTAACCAAAGGAATCCGCACTCTAGCTAGGTTGTGGCCACTGACATAGCGTTCTTGAATCTGCCATTCAGACCCAAGCGTGAGTGCAAGCGATGGACTGGCACAAGAAACGTAAGTAGTATCCGCGTCTTGGGCAGTCGTAGACTTGTAGCCTTGAACCATCAATACAAATACGATGAAAGTAACGATAGTACGTTTACTCATTTTAGCTTCCTCATACATTTTATCATTTAGTGCTAGTCAATCTGGCTGGCGCGGAACTGGACGGAATCAATGATGGCTTGGATCTCATCAATAAAAGTGGCATAGCCGCCGGGGCCGGTCTTGGCGCTAAACAGCATATAATCCACGCCATCGGTGAAGATGCCTAAAACCCCTTCGGAGTCA
>CAZLPC010000770.1:501-1556 GCA_964561305.1 uncultured Anaerolineae bacterium | reverse complement strand
TAACCATCGGCTTCGCTTTGCGGCAAGGTAAGCACAGTTGCGTTGTCGGCCATTAGCAGATTAAACGGTATCGCATATAACGCCACCCAGCCAATTAAAGACACCATTGGCACGGCGGCAATGACTCGCCCAAGGGTATGGTGTCTAAGGTTGTCCCATAGCAGCATCACACCACCTGCTGTCAGGACCATCCACGCCGGCCCCAGCGCCATATAATAGCGCGAGTTGGGACGGGCAGCAACGATGATAAGCGGCAGCCAGATCAACGCGACACTAATCAAAATAAAAGCTGCGGCGCGCGGGCGCTTTAGCAACGCATAAAGCGTGCCGATGACGGTGGGAATGATCAGCAGCAAGCCCCACAAAATGCTAAACATTTCTTGCAGATGATCTATATTCGCTTCGATTACATCCTCTGTGGTTAGTTTATAATCATCTACTAGGCCGGCATAGATATAATCTACGACAATAGGGCTGGTGGTCTCTGGAAAGAACGTAAAACGCACCTGATACACGATTAAAATCGGCAACCACACGGCCAAAACAATAGTGGCCGCCCGCTTAACAGCCGGCCGATAGTCTAGCCACAGGGACTTAACTTGGGGCCACAAACGACGGCGCAAATTAAGTGTGCGCGGCGCAAACAGCATTACAGCCACAAAGGGTACAGCTAACAGCGGCACAGTGATCACTTTAGCCGCTAACATAAGACACACAAACACCGCCAACAGCGTGGCCCGTTGGGGGGTGGGGCGCTTGGCAACCACGACACTCCACCACAGCATCAGCGTCACAGTGGTCGCCGCGAGGGGATCGCTTAACACTTGGCGTTCATGAAAGCTCATCATGGGGAACACCACCAGCAACAACACCGCCAATAGCCCCGCCCGATGCGAGAATACTTGCCGTCCTAGTGCATAGGCCGCCGCCAGCCCCAGCACCGAAAACAAAGCCACACCAGTGCGGGCAAGCCAGATCGGTTGATTGGCGGGCAAATCGAACAGTGAGAGATAATAATAAAGCAAAAACTTGCCCGGCGTGGCGCTTACTTGCAG
>CAZLPC010000770.1:0-491 GCA_964561305.1 uncultured Anaerolineae bacterium | reverse complement strand
GGGCACGCCTAATATGAAACACCTCATCAATAAAATAGGCATTCCAACCGTCAATATTGATCAGGCGCAACAACAGATAGGCCCACACCAGCACCGTCATTGGCAAGAGGCGTTGTAGCCATAATTTCCGTCCGTTCAAAGATTGGCTCCACTTTCTGTATCAAAACAAACCAACAGCAGGAATAACAATACTCCTGCTGTTGCAAAATATCCAGCACAAATCTATGCTCATTTTTTATTGAGCAAGTTAACTTGCAACAGCATGGCCGCAAGTTATGGTGGGGGTCTATGCAATTGTAAAGGGGTGATGCTATTTTTTGGCCGACTGTTGGCGTAAATTAAGAGCGTTGGCGCTTGTGGGCAACCCCCGGCTCGGTCTCGCCATCTTCATCATCGTCGTCATCAAAGTCATACTCTAAATCAAGATTATCGTCGTCAAACTCAACCCACTCGCGCCGACGGTTGCGCTTAGCATCGCGGGCAGCCCGAGG
>CAZLPC010000769.1:0-1565 GCA_964561305.1 uncultured Anaerolineae bacterium | reverse complement strand
TAAGTTGGCCCGTATTTTAACCGACCGCAAAGATGAAATTGCCCGTATTGCCACCCAAGAAATGGGCAAAATTTTAGACGAAACCCGCGGCGATATTCAAGAAGCCATTGATATGGCCTATTATATGGGCGGCGAAGGTCGGCGGTTGTTTGGCTATACTGCCCCAGTTGAGATGCCAAATAAGTTTGGTATGGCCATGCGTGATAGTGTGGGGATAGTGGGTCTTATTACGCCGTGGAATTTTCCGGTGGCTGTACCCAGTTGGAAGATTTTGCCGGCACTAATTGCGGGCAATACACTTGTATGGAAACCCAGCGAAGACGCTCCTGCTACGGCGGCTGCTTTTGTGCGCTGTTTTGAAGAAGCAGGCTTTCCGGCAGGCGTAATCAATCTGGTACAGGGGCCGGGGGCGGCGGGTGAAGCCCTCGTCAACAATCCTCATGTACGCATTATCTCGTTTACAGGGTCAACCGTCACAGGCCTAAAGGTCTATACGGCGGCGGCAGCACTCGGCAAAAAAGTCACGCTCGAAATGGGTGGCAAAAATGCAATTATTGTGATGGATGATGCGAACTTTGATCTAGCCGTAGATGCCATTACATGGAGCGCCTATGGCACAACCGGCCAACGTTGCACTGCCACCAGCCGCCTAATCGTACAAAAAGGCATTAAGCCGCGTTTGCTAGAAGCCCTAGCAGCTAAGGCCAAGACCATTCGCTTGGGGGACGGTTTGTTGCCAGAAACCACGATGGGCCCTTTGGTCAATCAAAAAGCACTAGATAAAGTGGCTAGCTATATGCAAGTGGCCGCCAATGAGGGCATTACGACGTTGGTTGGTGGGCAACGGGCAGCACTAGACAAAGGCTACTTCTTCGAGCCAACGTTGTTGGATGGAGTAGGGGCCAATATGCGCCTTGCCCAAGAAGAAATTTTTGGCCCCGTGCTGTCGGTGATTGAGTTTGCCACTTTTGAAGAGGCCATCGAGATCAACAACGGCGTGCAATTTGGCCTCTCTAGTAGCATTTTTACAGAAAACGTGAATGCTGCTTTCCGTGCTATCCGCGATCTAACCACGGGCATTGTCTACATCAATCATGGCACGACAGGCGCAGAAATTCAGTTCCCGTTTGGCGGCACGCGGGGCACAGGCAATGGAATGCGCGAAGCTGGCCAAGCTGGCCTAGACAGCTTTACCGAGTGGAAATCGGTGTATGTAGACTATAGTGGGCGTTTGCAACGGGCCCAAATTGATAATGATGCGATTCTTGGCTCCTTAGAATAGCCTGTTTCGGCACAGTGAGGGTTGTTTCTGATGATCCTCACCGAATAACAAGCGCGGAAGCCCCTTGCTTTAGCTATGGGGAGGAAGCGCTAAACTTAAATCTTCAAATGATTGAAAATTTGATATGATGAAGACATGAAACTAACTGCGAAAATCAAGCTCAACCCGACTGAAGAACAACGCGAGATGTTGCATGAAACCTTGCAACGCGCCAATGCCGCTTGTAACTATATCAGCGACTTGGGGTGGCAAGCAAAGACGTTTAACAAGCTGTCTTTGCAAA
>CAZLPC010000768.1:0-1571 GCA_964561305.1 uncultured Anaerolineae bacterium | reverse complement strand
TGCCAGACCGCACTGACGATGCGTTGAAGATCGAACGTGGGTTCATCAAAGCCCGACGAGCCCAGGAGCGCGGCCGGCGACGATTGGGCCGCCCCCGTCAACAGCATCGAGCTACAACTACAACGCCTGCGCCAATTGGTGCGCGACTTACGCCAACTGGCCGACCTTGAACAACGGGCCGCGATCCTCGCGCCACTGGATATCACCGATTTGCTGCGCGATGTGGTGGCCGTGGTAGGCGAAGAGCGACCCGCCGACCGTGATCGGCTGTTGCTGAACATGCCGGCCGTGCTATGGACGCTGCCACCGGTGGCAGCCGAGCGCGATTTTCTATTTTTGGCGCTGTATAATCTGGTGGATAACGCGCTAAAATTCTCAGCCCCACCGGCCCAAGTCGAGGTGCGGCTGACGGCTGACGATGGCGGCGTGCGGATCGAGGTGGCCGACAGCGGGCCGGGCATTGAAGCCGATGATCTGCCGCATATATTTGAAGAACTGTATCGGGGCAAGCGTCACACCGATGTCGTCGGCAGTGGTTTGGGCTTGGCATTGGTGCAAGCGATCATCCGTCAACATTACGGCAGTGTGATACTGAAAAGCGAAGTGGGGCGCGGCACGCTGGCCACCGTTATGTTGCCCACCCACAAAGGCGGCAAATCATGAAATATTGGCTGTTTATTGTATTGGGGTTGGCGTTGGTGGCGTGTCAGACGCTAGAGGTGGGGATCGAAGCCGACGACCCGCCCCCAGCGGGCGCAGCGGCGACTATCAGCGCGCTCGAAGCCGACAATCGGGCGTTGCGGGTTCAACTCGATCCGGCGTTGATGCCCCGCACGCGCCTCGCGGTGGCGGCCTATTCCCCCGATCTCGGCCCCTATTTATTGGCGCTGGGCCCAACGGGCGACAGCCGCGTGCTGATGCGCCTGCCCGATACGTATGGCGCGGCCTCGCCGAATGGGCAACGGGTGGCCTTTCTTGACCCCACTGTCGCTGACAGCGCGGCCCTTAGCTATGGTGATGTGGGCAATGCCAATCAGCGCGTGTCGCTGGTCAACGAACTTGCGCCTACAGCGGACATTGTGACGGGTATCGTGTTCAGCCCAGACTCGACGCATCTCGCCTTCACCCGCGCCAACGCGCAAGCGTGGACGCTGGTGGTGATAAATCTGGACGATGGCCAACAATTACTATTTGGCGGGCAGATCAGCGCCCCCACCCAGCCCGCACCGGCCAACGGTTTTTATGGTGCGCCGCGCGTGCTGGGTTGGATGCAAGACCTTGGCGGTTTGGTGATCGAGCCGTTTATGCCGATGGCGGGCCCGATTGCTGGCGGCCCGGTGTGGATTGATTTTGAAGGCCTGACGCTGGATAGTTGGACGGAACTCCCCGCCGCGCAGCCCGTCTTTCAGGGGGTGGATGCCGAGACCATCGCTGGCTATGCCCAAATGCGGCTAGCGCCCGACGGCCACCACTTGCTGTATCTGTATAACGATCCAGCGCGCCCAATTGAGGGCTATCCGCCGCGTGTGGAAGGGGTGGGCCAAGCGTTGCCGCCCAATACCGTCGGCGTG
>CAZLPC010000767.1:0-1572 GCA_964561305.1 uncultured Anaerolineae bacterium | reverse complement strand
CTATTGCCCCAATGCGCTGTTGATGAACTATGTTGATCCCATTGCCATGAATGGCTGGGCCATCGCCCGCTCTACCAACATTAAGATGATTGGCTTGGGGCACAGCGTAGCCCACACCGCTCGTGAAATCGCCCACGACTTGGGCATTCCCCGTGACGAACTGACGTATACCGTCGCGGGTATTCATCACATGGCGTTTTTCTTGACACTAGAGCATCAAGGGCGCAACATCTACCCCGATTTGCATCAATTGGTAGAACAAGGGCGCATCCCGGGCCATCGGCGGCTGCGCTATGACTTTATGCGGCGCGTGGGCTACTTCGTCACCGAAAGCACCGGCCACCTCTCTGAGCATGTACCCTATTATATTAAACGCGACCGTCCCGACCTCATCGCGGCCTATAGCATTCCCTTAGATGAATTGCCGCGCCGCGTGGCGCAAGACGAAGCCGCGTGGCGATCCTTGCGCGAGAGAGTGGAACAGGGCGATGAGCCGATTGTGATTGATGGAACCGATGAATTTGCCCCCGAAATTATCCATAGTATCGAGACCAACACCAGCCGCACCATTTATGCCAATGTGCCCAATAACGGCTTAATAGACAACTTGCCGGCGGGCTGCATTGTCGAAGTGCCATGCTTGGTGGATGCGAACGGCGTTCAGCCGGTGCGAGTGGGCAAATTGCCGCCCCATTTGGCCGGGCTGGCCATCACGAATGTGAACGTGCAAGGCCTAACGGTAGATGCAGCCCTGAACAACGACCGCAACGCCGTTTATTATGCCGCCATGCTCGATCCGCACACCGGCGCAGAACTCGACCTCGATACGATATGGGCACTTGTAGACGATCTGCTGCTGGCCCACCGCGACACCCTGCCCGACTTCGCGCCCACGCTATACGAATAGGCGGACCACGAAGGCAGGGTATTGGTGCGGGCAGAGCCAAGGCCGCTTGTGAGCGGCCTTTTATTTTTTGGATGGGGCTAGACGACCATTTCTGACCGTAAATCGGTGAAGTCGCTGTGACTATAGATAAACGTGGAGATGCGGCACGAGTTAAAGATCAAGGTCTTGATGTGGGGCGGAATGGTGGGCCGATTTTGGTTGAGATACAGCAAATCGCGCATCCGATGGCGGGCAAAACCACGCAAGAAATCTTCGGCTTCGGCAAAGCTCATGCCGTCGTGCTGAATAAGGGCTTCGATGGCGTTTAGACCGCCTTCGGCTTGCTCGCGCTCATAAGACTGAATGTCGTTTAGCACGCGCACAATATCGCTGTTGGCATCCAACAGTTCATTATAAGCGGCAAAGTCGAAACTGGCTTCATCAATGGGGCCGGTGGCAAACAACACCACATTAAAGACAAAACGCACCGCCGCCGTTAGACGGGCATTGATCATATAGTCGTTAAATTTGGGGTGTTGGCCGCTGTTCTTAATCTGATGCTCGGTATAAAACGCGCCCAACAGCTCCTCGACATGGGGCCACAACAATCCACTCACATCGCGCCCTTGAAACGCTGAGAGGTCGTCCATTAGCTCGACTAAAATAGCCGCCAAACTTTCGAGGCG
>CAZLPC010000766.1:0-1582 GCA_964561305.1 uncultured Anaerolineae bacterium | reverse complement strand
GAGGTGGTTAGTGGCGGGGTCGTCATAGCCGCCCAAAAACTCATTCACGGTGCCTTCATTGATGTTAAGTACGCCGACGCTGTTGGCTTCCCACAAGCCCACTGTTACTAGCAAATAGTCGGGATGATTGGGGACAAATTGGGGCTGATGATAGTGGCGGCCATTGCCCAAGTCGCTGAGATCGTCGAGGCCGGGCACATGCGCGACCAACAAGCGGGCCGCGCCATTTTCATAGAGCCACAGGCCCGCGCCATCACTATAGGCCAGCCGTTGGCCATCAGGGCTAAGGCGCAGGGTTGGCTCGGCGAAGCCGGGGGCCAGTGTGGCGATGGTTATGGGGTCGGCAAGTTCGGGTTTAATATAAAGTGTTGCGCCCGCGATGTAGGCAATGGTTGGGCCTGCTGTGTCATAGTCGCGCACATTTTCGGTGGCATAGGTCCGGTCTATGGTTTGGCCGCTAGCAGCATCGGTGCGCCACACTTGCTCGATAAAGCTTTTATCGGTGGTGATATAGACCACATCGGCAGGATACCGTGGGGGTTCTTGGGCGGTGGTGGGCGCAGGCGTGGGTGTGGTGGCCACCACTGCCATGAGGAGGGCTAGTAGCAATGTGATGTAACGTTTCATGGTGTTTGTTCGTTCCTTCTGGAATATTGACGGGTCTCTAACCCTAAGATGTATCACAATAGACACGCTTTTTTAAGAAAGGTTCCGCAAAAAAACAAAAAATGATGACAAAACACACCTTTTGCATTTTGCCTAAAACCGATAGTGTAACGGTAGCTGTGTAAATGGGTTTTTAATGGCGCTTATGGAGAACGCACCTTAAATTTTACCCATTTTTACATACAAAACACACAACCAAAGGATAGTTTAGCATGAGTGATATAGAGAATCTCCCAACACCCGCTTCTGAACCACCACGCCCATCTATTACCCTAAACGAAGACTGGCTGTCTACGTTAATTGGCTTGGGGTTGGTGCTGATTGTTGGCGCGGGCATTATCGAATTTGGTTCGTTGATACCGTGGCCCATTTTTGGGCTTTTTGCCGAGTAGGGGCGGTTTAGTAGACCATTATGGTAGAACTAACACAATCTAACCCTGCAACGAAACAAGGCAACACGCAACTCATCAGTGGTACGGCCATGGGGGCGCTGTTGTTAATCATTTTGGCGCTGCTGGTGGCTGAAATTGACGCGGGCATTGGCGCGGCATTTAAAGACGAAGGCATCACAAGTAATCCGTTTGAATACCCGCTAACGGCCGTTGCCATTGGCTTGATAGTGGGTTTTGTGCTGCGGGCCGCCGGCGTGATGGACAGCGTGAAGCAGGCCTTCCGCACCGAGTTGTTTTTAAAGGTGGGCTTGGTGGTGCTTGGCTCAACGGTCAGTTTTGGCAACCTGCTCGAAATTGGGCTAGGGGGCTTGGCACAGGCGTTGATAATGGTGACATCGGTCTTTTTCTTTACGTGGTGGCTGGCAGGGCGTATAAAATTACCCGATACGCTGCGGGCTGTGATGGCTTCGGCGGTGGCGGTGTGTGGTGTGTCGGCGGCTATTGCGGCGGCGGGCGCGGCTGGA
>CAZLPC010000765.1:221-1583 GCA_964561305.1 uncultured Anaerolineae bacterium | reverse complement strand
CGCATTCCCCGCCACGCCGTGCGTCAATTTCGTTGACTCTTCCACATTGCTCGCAGCGTACAATTACTGTGTTGGCCATGGTAATAGATGTATCCTTACCTACTCGTAATGAGTATAGTCGTCAGAAAGTTTTATCTATTATTATTGAAAATATAAATTTTGCGCTAGCAAATTCAATCTATGTGTTGGAGACTTCTGGAAAGACAACTGCCCACTCAATATCGGCAGTAATACCGGGCTTGGTGGTTTCTAGTAGGCTTAAGGCTGCCTCTAGGCTATTGGCAATTGGTTTTTCACGGGGGCTGAAGCGGGCAAAGAGGCCTGCATAGACCTCGCTGCTGATGCTTTGCGAAAAAGCCACGCCCATCGCCCAGTTTCTATGCTTTGACAAAATCGAAAGCTCGAACAGTGCGTTTACATCATTAACACTACCGGCCCGCAGATCGGACAAAAAGTAAAGCGGTTCTTCGGCTTGGGCCACCAACTGGCGCAATTCTTCTAGCCAACGCTTGATCTCTGGTGAGCGTTCGGTCGGCGTTCTATACCACTGAATGAAGATCAGGTTTGGTTTTAGTATTACGATGCGGTACATTGGGCCCGTATCGGCTGTTTGTGGTTTTTGCATAATAGTTAGGCCTTTTCTGCATCTCCCAATGCCAGTTGCCAATCAATATCGGCGGTGATACCGGGCTGCTTTTGCTCTAGCACTTGTAAAGCGGCCTCTAGGCTATCGGTCATGGGGTTGTTTTCTTTGCTTAGGCGAGCAAACAAATTAGCATACACCTCGCTGCTAATGCTGCGCGAAAAACCAACGCCAATGGCACAATTTTTGTGCTGGGCGATGGTCGCCAACTCTTTCAGGGCCCGTACATCAGTTACACACCCAAAGCGCAGATCTGATAGAAAACAGATTGGCTCGGTGGCGGTGTTCACGCTCTGCCACAGTTCCTTTAGCCATTCTTGTATGATTGGCGCATGGTTAGCAGGGGTTTGATACCACTGTATTAAGACCAAATTGGGTTTTAGTGCGACGATGCGATACGGTTTTTTTTCCATATTATCCTCCAATTTGCCCTGCTGGGTGGCCCACTGGGATTAAGTGATTATCAAACTATACTAGCGTATTTTTTAGGATTGGCAACTCATAAACGGATTAGTCTGGTAGTACATTTGTCATAGTTGCGCCACAAAGTGCCTATGAAATGGGCACATCTTGCAAGGCGGTTTCCCAGTCAATATCGGCGGTAATACCAGCGTGCATGTCTTCTAGGATTAACAAGGCTGCTTCTAGGGTTTCGGCGGTGGGCTTGTCGGTGCGGCTTAGGCGGGCAAATAGGTTCGCATAGATGGTGCTGCTTAGTT
>CAZLPC010000765.1:0-211 GCA_964561305.1 uncultured Anaerolineae bacterium | reverse complement strand
GCTTCGCGGATGGCGTTGACATCAGCAATGCTGGCCACGCGCAAATCTGAGATGAAATAGAGGGGGGCGGTGCTGGCATCTAAATAGCCCGATAATTCATTAATCCATTGGCGCACAACAGGCGATCCCGCAGGTGGGGTAAGATACCATTTGATAAGCACCAAATTGGGTTTTAGCTGTTGTGTGCGATAATACAACTTTGGTTGTGGGG
>CAZLPC010000764.1:0-1584 GCA_964561305.1 uncultured Anaerolineae bacterium | reverse complement strand
CGCCCATGTCCAACGCAACAGGCTCGGTGTCCGCAATTGCGCGTGAGGCAAGGTCAACACGACGCACGCCACCGCCTCGCCCCCCACCCGACCCAACCAAAGCGGCTGTTGATTGGCGGCTTGCAAGCGTACCATTGCCTCAAACCACGCCGCCAACCGCGCCGCGTAGCCCGCACGTTGGGCTTGACACAGATATTGCAAGCCCGCATCGTTTGCAAAAGCCGTCGCCAATAAAGCCACAAAAGCCGCCGTGTCGGTGCTGTGTTCTATGACCATCAGCTTGCCTCTGCCGCAAAGGGCGCTTCTTTCAACAAATGGCTGACCAATAGCTTCAGATAAAAGAAAGGCACAAACCATTCTAGGCCGGACGTTGGCACAAACACATACAGCCCCAACAACAGCGCCCCACAAAACAGCAGCAGTCCAAGCGGGCGCTGAAGATAGAGCGGGCTTAAGATGATCAGTGCAGCTGCGGCCAGCAAATAGGCATACATCACTGCCCAAAATGCCCAATCCATCTCGCGAAACAATAGCGCCACCACCAACAAATGAAAGCCATGCACCGCCACAAACGGCAAATGAGCGCCCAGCCCTTCTTGGCCGGGGCGATGATACCAGCGTTTGGCGGCCGATGTCGCGTTGGTGATGATGCCGCCAGTCAAGTCCAGCACCAAAATCGCCACGATTACGGCCTGCCCCAACGACCACGACAAGCTATCGCGCTGCAAAAACAACAATACCCCTAGCCCACCACCCAACAACAAGCCACCGATCAGTTGTAGCCACTCTTCGCTAGCAGTTGCGCCGGGCCCGACAAACTTATCCCATGCGCCCAATAGGCCGGGGCGCGGTTCGGGGGGATTCCATTCAATTTGTGTCATGTTATCATTCTGCTTTCTATTGTAGGCTCTTGAAAAATTGTTGAAGTCCGTAGGTCAACATGCGTTCCAAGTCAACATGGGCTGCATCGGTGAACCAAAGTAAGGTCAGGCCTTCTAGGATCGCCACCAACAAAAGCGCGGCGGCTTCTATGTCGTGCGGGGCAAATTCGCCCGCAGCCACACCCTGTGCCAGCAAAGCAGCGATCTGGTGGCGGTAGTCGCTGAAGTAGTGGCTGAGATAGCCGCGAATGAGGGGTTGGCGGGCCGCAACGGCATAAAATTCATAGGCGATGTTGAGCAAGCTCGCATCGGCGCTCATTTGGTGGGACATGGCATCGGCATAGCCCAAAAAGCGCGCCGCCACAGGTTGATCGGTTTGTTCCAATAAAGCCGTTAATCCTTGTAGCAGATCGTCGAACGAGGCCTGCAACAACCCAAAAATCAAATCGTCTTTGCTTTTGTAATACAGATACAGCGTGCCTTTGCTAAGGCCACACGCCGCGGCAATGTCATCCATGCGGGCATTCGCAAAGCCTTGTTCGGCGAAGATGGTGCGCGCTGCCGTCAAAATTTGGGCTTGGCGCGCGGCTTGGATGTCGGGGTCTTTTTTGCGGGGCAATCTTCACCTCTTATTCTATAACTGACTGGTCAGTCATAGAATAGAGCCTTTTTTTACCCTTGTCAAGAGTGCCAGATCAACCAT
>CAZLPC010000763.1:0-1590 GCA_964561305.1 uncultured Anaerolineae bacterium | reverse complement strand
GTAGCCCGTTCTAAATAGGGCAGGGCGCTGCGGGGCGCGTTTTCTTGCATCAGATACTCGCCCGAAACCGCGCAATAGTGGCGTTCTTTTAAATAATCACACGCTTCGCCAAAATGGTGGGCCAACTGGGGCGATTTGTGGCGCACATCGCCATAGACGCTTTCGATGGCGTTGGCAATGCGCAGGTGCATGGCGCGCCGCATCGCGGGATCACTCATGTAATGTTCGAGAATACCCTGTCGCAATTGGTCGTGGGCGAAGTACCACTGTTGATCGATCTTCATAAGGACTGCCGAGTTGAGGTTATCGGTCAGCCACTCGTTCAGATCGGTGTCGGGCACAATAACGCGCAGCATCGCCAGATCAATTTCGCGCCCGGCCAGCGCCGCAATGCCTAGCAATGAGCGATGAATGTGGGGAATATGATCGAGGCGGCGCTGAATAAGCGCTTTGGCGGTGCTAGTACGCAGTTGATCAGGAATTTCGATTTCAAAAATGCCCCGAATTGTGCCAGCTTGGTTGGCAAGGGCGCGGATGATCTCGACGATAAGGAAGGGGTTACCGCCCGTTTCGCGCTCTAGCAGTGCCAGCAGGCGGGTATCACGCCCAATTGGCCCCAAGATGGCCTCACTTAGGGCCACAATCTCTTCAATTTCAAAGCGGCCTAGCTTAATAATATTGGTGTGGGGCAGGCGCCGGGGTAGGGCTGGATACTCGTCGTCACGGTAAGAGCCAACCCATAAAATGGGTAGGGCGCTGAAGGTGTAATGTAGGCGCTGAAGCACGCGCAAATGTTCGAGCGGTGTCCAATGCAGGTCTTCCATAATGATGACAATGGGGCGCGGCTGGCTACGTAACAACGACAGCCACAAGCCGACTATGTAATCGAGGTCGGTGCGCTTTTGTGGGTTGGGCAGCAAGGATGGGGGAATGTCGCGCAGCTCGGCGATGTCGGGCACAATATCGCGCAGGTGGATCGCATCGGCGGCGACAAGATTGGCCGAGAGGGCCAAGTGGCGCGGGATGTCGCCCCATGCTTGTTGCAGTGCGCCGTCGGGTTGGGCTTGGCCGCGCACCACCAGCGCTCCTTCTACCAACGCCCGAATCCGCAACTCCTCTAACAGGCGGCTTTTGCCTGCACCGCTTTCCCCACCAATCAGCCACGCGCTACCGTGCCCTTTTAGCGCCTCATCAAGCGCTTCGTGCAGTTGGCCTAGTTCTTTTTGGCGGCCCACAAAGCTCGGCTGGCGGATGTCGGTGGTTTCGACGCTGAGGCGGTGGTTGGTGCATTGCGACAGCGCATAAATCACAGCTTCAGCATCGGCGGGACGTTTGTGGGGGTCTTTTTCTAGCAATTGTCCAATAACATATTGCAGGGCTTGGGGCGAAATGCCGTTTTGTTCTAGGGTGGCGTGTAAGGGCCCCAAAAGGGCAAAGTTGGGCGCGTTGTTAAGTACATTGTCTATCATGCGGCGGCGGTCGCCCATATCAAAGGGGTGATGGCCCACAAAAAGCTGATAGAGGATGATGCCTGCCGCATAAATATCGCTGGCTTGGCTGGCTTGCCCGCCACGCAACACCTCAGGGGCC
>CAZLPC010000762.1:0-1591 GCA_964561305.1 uncultured Anaerolineae bacterium | reverse complement strand
TTGGTTTACAATGCCCACATCAGCTTATGCACTGCTTGCGCCCCAATAGACACCCCAGCAGCCCGCTTAATTAAGTGGGCTGTGTGCTGTCTTATCATTGCTCAAATATAGCGCCTTAGGTAACGATTGATTATGACCGACTCAGAAATTGCTCTCATGCGTCGCCTTGTGTCACGCGATCAATCTGCCCTTTCTGAGTTGTATCATCAGTATGGGCGCTTGGTCTATAGCTTGGCCGTGAAGATTCTGCAAAACGCCGACAGTGCCGAAGAAGTGACGCAAGACGTTTTTTTGCGCGTATGGAACAACGCCATGCAATGGAACTCCGAACGCGGGCGGCTTTCGACGTGGTTGCTCATCATTACGCGCTCGGTGGCCATAGACCGCTTGCGGCGCGATAAACACACCACTGCCACCACACTGGCCGAAGAAGCAATCACTGCAAGCACCAATGGACTCTCGTGGCTGGACAAAAGCCAACTGTATACACTCTTGCAAAAATTACCTGATGATCAAAGAATATTAATTGAGCAAGCTTTTTTGGCGGGTTTTACCCATTCAGAATTGGCCGAGCATTTTGATTTGCCATTGGGTACGGTCAAAAGCCGCATTCGGGCTGGCTTGGCCCGCCTAAAAGACCTCTGGAAATTAAGTGGTGACGATATTTTGTCTGATGACAATCCATAAGTAATTTTGTAGTCCGTAACCAACGAGATCAGATCGATCATGAACCTGAACAGTCACGATAGTATTTGCCAACAAATCAGCGACCTTATCCCTGCTTACGCAATGGGTATAACCGATGCCGCAGAGACAGCATTGGTCGAGGCCAACTTGGGCCATTGCCCCGATGCCGCCGCCGAATTGGCCGAGTATGGTGATCTCGTTGACGATTTACTTCAGCCACAATTGCTCGTTGATCCCCCTGCTATCCTAGAACAACGACTGGCGGCGGCCATTGCCCCGCCCCCCAAGTCGCCACTTCAATTGCCGCAACGTTGGCGCTGGGTGGCGGCGCTGTTGGTGCTGATATGGATGGTGGGTGGGGCCGCTTATGGCTTGCGCCAGCGCGACTTGGCCCGCCAAGCCAATGCCGATCTACGAGCGTCCCAAGCCCAAACCCAACAGCTAGAGGCACTTTTATCTTCACAAACAGCCAATCAAATCCGGTTGGCGACCACCTCATTACCAGATCAACAACCAGCGGCAATGCTAATTTGGCAAGATAACGCCGCGTTGCTTTCAGTACAATTTCTGCCCCCCCTAGAACCGGCCCAAACCTATCAACTGTGGCTGATTGATGAGATCGGGGCGCTAAGTGTGGGTACATTTGATGTAAACGAGGCCGGCAGCCATACCCAACTGATCCGTTTGCCCGCCGCCATCCAAAACTTTCAACGGGTCGGCATAAGCATAGAGCCACGCGGCGGCAGCCCATCCCCCACCACCAACCCTATTTTGCTGGGGCGTGTTGTCCCCTAACAAAAAAAGACGGCGCGGGGCCGTCTTCTATCTTGTCAGCAAGTGAGAATTTTAGGGTGAAAAACAATCAGATGCTACATGTCATCCATAGACATTAAGGCAAACGGCA
>CAZLPC010000761.1:0-1594 GCA_964561305.1 uncultured Anaerolineae bacterium | reverse complement strand
GCCCTATTTATGCTGCTGTTTTTGAGGGATCGCTGGCGCTGGCCCGCAAAAATTTGCATTATGAAGTGGCCAACCATGTTCATGAGCGGTTTTTGCACCTGCAAGATGCGGGTATTTATGCCCACGAAGCAGGCCGTCTGATAGATATGTTTTTCGGGAGTAGCCACTCCCAACACTTACAACTAATCCGCGCCACCTACGCCCTCAATTGGCGCGACGACTTCTGGGACATTTATGGCGAGGCCTTTCGGCGGACATTGCTTGATAATGGCGATGTAAAAGTAGTGGTCAGCGTCCTCGATTTTTGGTTTCGTCATGCCGCCGAGTTATATAGCGAACGCGCCTATGTAGTGCCAGATTTCTTCGCACAGTTGCCCAACTTGTTAACCAACCTACGCTCGAATCGGGCTTATAAGCGTGTAGAAACTGCTTTTGAAGAAGCCTGTGGCCAGATGCCATGGTTTGTGGTCATCGGCGAATTGTTGAGCAAAGGGCGGCGCGGGCGCTTGGGTGGCTTGTTGGGGTAGAGGAAGCGTTAGCGCGGTGCAAAAAGCTCACTCACGGGCAAGGCAAGGGCCGGCAGCACAGGTTCGCCACGTAAAACAGCATCTTCACCATAGGTGTGGCTGTGGCCATCGGGCGTATGAACAACTACCTGTCGCAGGCTTGGGTAAACCACTAAATCGAACTATTGGGCCTATTATGCTATGAAGTGTAGCGGCGCATGTAGTTTTGTAACAATGCTTGGCGCTGGACGCGGGCATAAGCTGGGCAGGTAAGGCAACGGTTGAGCGGTCGTCCCGACGCATCTTTTGCTATATAGATAAAACAACAACTGCTGCGCTCGACAAAATAATCTACTTTGCCATCGGCTTCAATACTGACTACGCCAGTTTTGCCACATAAAGCCGATCCCGGTCGCGCCACCAAAGCCGCCACTATTGCAGGGGCACGCTCTACTTGGCCCACGCCCTTCGCCAGATAAATGGTTTGGCTGGCGATCTGATCCGCTAGTATCAGCCACAGCACCTTGTCCCCCACTTTCACCCCACTGGTGGCAATCTCGGCTTGCAAAGTTGGTATCAGCAGGGCAGCATGGGCTTCAATGGCGCGACTTAAATAGTCCCACAGCGCCGCTTCATTGTCCATCTTCAGCATATCAGGATGATCAGCAGCCGCATCGTCTTCCAGCGCATAAAACTGTGATCGCAACAGCACCATTTTCCCAACGGCCCCCTGCGCTGTGTAGCGCAGCGCCACTTGATCCACCCCCAATAGCGGGCAACGCCGCGCCACCATTATCGCCAAAATGCCCGCCGCACACAGTTGTTGCAGATGGTTGATCAATAGCAAGCCCGTTAGATAGCGGCGGTCGGTGGTGTGAAATTGGCGGCTAAGATGTGCGATTACATGTGCGACAGCCGTCGGTGTTTGGGCCAATATGGGCGTAAGCACCCATCCAAGTCCAGACGTTGCCTCAAGTTCAAGCGCCAAATAAGGATAATGACGCTGACAACGTTCAATTGTGGCGCGTAGTGGGTGCATCATGAAGTCCTTTGCTCTTGGATATGATGATGCTCATTATACCAAAGCC
>CAZLPC010000760.1:0-1618 GCA_964561305.1 uncultured Anaerolineae bacterium | reverse complement strand
AAATAAAATGCCGGGCTAAAATAAACGAGTCCGCCGCCGCACACGCTGACGCACTTTATATTGCGCACGGCCAAGCCCGCCTCAGCACCTTTAGCCTGTCGCGGCGCGACTTATGGGCCGAGATCGTCACCAAAACCGACTTTTTAGACTGGCTACAAGCTCAGCAGCTTCAGGAGCAATCGTCATGACCAAGCACGACCTTGTTGGGCAAGTGGTTTGCACCTTTATCAACGACCGCCCCACCACCCTAGAGACCACGCCCGCCCACGGCCTGTCGCTGACGTTCGATGGCATCAGCAGCGACAGGCATAGCGGACGGCTGGCTCATGCCACCGACCGCTACCCGTTTTATGAGCGCGGCACACCTATTCTTAACACGCGCCATGTCTCGCTGGTCTCGGTCGAGGAGTTGGGCCACATTCAAAAAGCCCTGCAAATAGATTATGTGGTGGCCAGTTGGTTGGGCGCAAACGTGGCCCTGATGAATATTCCGCATTTGTCGTTGTTGCCCATTGGCGCACGGTTGTTTTTTAGCAGTGGCGCGGTGCTGCTAAATATGGGCTATAACCCGCCCTGCACTGGCCCGGGCCACATCATCAACCGCTACTTTCCAAGCGTGCCGGCCAACCGCTTTCCGAAAGCCGCCCAATATAAGCGCGGCATCGTGGCGATGGTCGAACGCGAAGGGGCCATTTGTGATGGCGACACCGTTAGCGTTCAGTTGCCCACCCAACCCCACTATCCCCCTGCTACCCCCGATTAAGCAAAACAACAAGGGCGACCCGTCGTCGCCCCACAACACCCAACCATAGAATAACTTCATACCACCTATGGGGTTATAAATTATAAGTTTTGTAAAGCCAGTATTTATGCAACAAAACAGCCATGATTGCCGTATAGATTGGCAAAGACAGTGGCGGCCCAACCACCCTAAAAATGGGGAATGGGGCCAAAAACGCCTAAGATTAAGGAAATTTATGTCCGATTTTACATGAAGGCGATTATGATTAACAACCTTTCATGTAATCTAAATGTGAACTTTGTCTTTTGTATATCAAAATTTAGCCTACCATCGCTAGAATACCTTATCGTGTGAGATAGGAAGTGCAGGGAAACGTACCATGGCACGTCATCGCTTACTCCAAGCCTTTGAAAACTTTGACCCCACCGACATTGATCGTGTGTTTGGTGGTGAAGCCATTGGCAACAATGCTATTCCACTAGAAGAGCGCGCCCACGTGAAGCGGGTCGCCATCTTCACCGAAGCCTTTTTGCCCAAAGTAGACGGCGTAACCAAATCGGCGTATATTACACTGCGCTATCTGCAAGAAACTGGGCGAGAGGTGATCGTCTTTGCCACCGATATTGCGCCGCGTGCCGTAGGTCAAAGCACTGTTGTGCCGTTGCCCTCGATCTCGATGCCGCTTGCGCCCGAAACCCGCATGGCCTTCCCAACCCATGCCATCCGTCGGCACATAGACGACTTTAAGCCCGACCTGATCCACCTCTTTAGCCCAATGTTCATGTGTTCGGCGGGCATTACCGAAGCCCATCGGCTGAAGATACCTGCTATTGCCAACTATCAAACCGACATTCCGGGTTATATCGAAACTCATTA
>CAZLPC010000759.1:661-1619 GCA_964561305.1 uncultured Anaerolineae bacterium | reverse complement strand
TGTGGAGAAGGCTCCTTGCCTATAATTGATGAGTAATGCGATGAGTCGCGCCCCATTTATAGCGCAAAACAAAACCCATGTCGAGAGACAGCCCACTACTTTGAGAAAATTTAAACAATTTTGGGATAAACTATCGCGTTTACAAAATTTGTACAATTTATGTTGCTTTAAGTATCCCTTAATGATTGACTAAAGAATGAATTGAACATAAACTATTGGTTGCTATCCTAAAGTTGTTGGCACAGCTTCAAAAACGCAAATGATGCCGTTTAGACACAAAACCGTGTGCCAGCACATCCACCTTGCGAGAAAAGAGGCCCACATGAGCCGCTATCAGCATCGCCCAAAACGCCGCCCCACCCACGACCAATATGCTGTGGATGTGGCCGACGCAATATCCACCACGCCCCACCCACAGGCTATGCCCACTGTGGGGGTCTTACAACGCGCCATTGCCAACCCACGTCAGCTTACGCCCCAAACGGCCCAATTTTTGGGCCAACACATCGGCAACCGCGCCATCCAACGCTTGGTGCAAGCCCACACGCCTACCATTCAGCGGTGGGGCGGAGAGTGCAGCATCTATGACAATGCCGATGCCCAGCTAGCCGACTTTGCCGTGAAATTTAATGAGAAATTTCAATCGATTCTGCATGTATTTGCACCTAATCAATCCAGAATAGGCAAAAATACGTGCGAAGAAGGCGATGGCAGCTATAGCCCGATCATGAACAACCCCAATGCCGTGGATGCCGACACCCTAAGCCAACTGTTTACGCCCACCCAGCGCACCCAGCTGCTCGACTTTTTCGCCAGTGGCACAATCCCCGACCGCCTCTTTAATGGGGCCGAAATCGGCACGGCCACTGTGGGCCAACGCTTGTTGATGGCAGCTTATATTTTAGCCAACGGAACCTATCAGCCCGGCTCTTTCGAGCAGACGGTTCATGCCCGCATG
>CAZLPC010000759.1:0-651 GCA_964561305.1 uncultured Anaerolineae bacterium | reverse complement strand
GGCCACTGGGCCCAAATTGTCTATCATTATGCGGGTGTGACACCCGGCGGCAACTTGTCGAAGGGCATCGTGGGCAATTTTGACCACGCGGGCAACATTGTATTGGGGTCGTGGGCCACCAAGTTCGAGCAACCCTACTTCGCCCGCCATGTAAAAGACCTGCCCGACTTTGAGCAGCCCGCCCAAGATGACGGCGAGGGTGGCGTGGGGCCCGTTCCTGAAGGCACCGGCCATGCGGGCGCGGCGGCGGCGGGCAAGTCTTTGGGGCGGCGGCCCGGCGCACCCATCAGCAAAATTGAGTCCATTCAGCCCGGCGATTGGATTTGGTATTACAACGCCAATGCCAGCGGCAACCACAGCGTTATCTTCTCGCGCTGGGACACTGATGGTGTTGAGGAGATTGATTTGGGCGGCGACCGCATCCTACAGTTTCGGCGGGCCAAGGTCTTTAGCCAAGGCCAGCCCGAATGGGGCGGCCGTGAACACAACGCCAATCTTGGTACAGCCTATTATTCGGGGCAATATAACGACAAAGCTATTAAGGTCTATCCGGTTACCTACATTGCCCGCGTCAGCGAGGGGGCCAGTCCTGCCCAAACCGTGGCCGAGCTGTTGCCACGCGGAACCAAAGCCGCGCCCCAAAACCTCAAA
>CAZLPC010000758.1:0-1620 GCA_964561305.1 uncultured Anaerolineae bacterium | reverse complement strand
TATTCAAAAACCGAGCTACGCCGATTGCCAACAGGGTCTTGCCGCCGCACAAATGTGAAGCCCCACTCAGAGGCCAATGGATCATTTGGATCAGCAATTTCAGGGTGACGACGGGAGATGAGCAGTTGAAAATTGCGTTTGCCACAAAATTGCAAAACGCCCGTACTACCCATATTAAACTTGCCCTGCACAAATGGAATACGGAGCTTGTTTGATTTATTGAGCGATAAAAATGTGTCAGAAAAATCAGTTGGTGATTGCCCCTCACCCCGATCAAACACAACATAAGTTGGGTTGCCTTGCTTGGGAGTGTATCCTGTGGCTACAAAGCCAATTTCATTGGCTAATTTGCCGCGCTGACTGGCGCTTATTTTAGAAAGCTGGCCGTCGGCGATGTCAAAAAAATCGATCATCGCTGCTTTAATACTTTGGGGTGCGTTCTCGCTGGCAGGATCAATGCCACGCAAATAGCATTCGCGCATTAAAACTGCATCAATTGAGTTGACAAATTTTTCGATGAGAGCAGCGGCGGGGGCGCTTTGCTGGTTGCCAATTACTGCAAAATTGTTTTCATTGTCTCCATAATATCGCCATGCCGATTCATCGTCCCATAAACCAGCGCGTTCTAGAATATCAACAACTTCTTGTTCAGTGTCGCTATGCAGCAACTCATACCACAACTCAAAAGGGTTACCTTGAGACTTTTTCATACAGTTGACCTATGCTTCCCTTAAGATAAACAATACCTTATTACTTGATTTAAGCATAGTTCATATCGAAAGTAAACAATTTACAAATTTCTTTTCATATATTACTAGGAAGCCCCACATAAAGAATTTTGGCTCTTTAACAGCTTTCGTGGTGGGCTTGCAAGTTGGGGATCACGTTGGGGTCAATGTGGGCATAATTTTATATGTTTACTCGATAAACTGAACTTCAATATTCATTTCGCGTGCAATGGCAGCTTGACGCTTATCACTCGTTAGTAGAGGAATATCTAGCGTTATAGCAATGGCAATATGGAGCGCATCATACACAGCGATTGTTTTATCTAGCCCGACTTGCAGCGCAAACTTAAGGAATGGCCTTGAATCAAGGATATAAAAATCCGTCGCAACAAGTTCATCCGTTATCGCAAGTGCCCGCGCTTGATCAAGTCCATGAAACCGCACATATTTCCATACAACGTTGGTTACTTCGCTAACAATGATGTCTGGTACGACGAATAATAATTCGCCAACGTTTTTTTGGAACCACTGCCGTACTTGTGCCGATGTAGGCTCAGCGACAAAAAGTTGTGCAATCACGCTTGAATCAACGCCAATTGAATTGGACATGGTATCTTAGCGCTCTCTTTCTTCACGGATCATCTCGGCGACTGAAGGCGTGCCATCTGGCGGTGTCCAGCGCAACTCATCTAATGCGGCAAGCGTCTGCTGCCACGATTTTTTAGGGCGTGGCACACCCCTATCACGGTAGGCAAGCTCTTGTTGAATAATCTCACGTACAAGATCACGAAGCTCTTTTGTGGTAAGCGTTGTTTGTTGCGCCATAGTAGTCCTCATTTCAAAACATTTACCTATTATGCCTCATGATCCGCCCAATTGAAGGATGGCGGCT
>CAZLPC010000757.1:0-1623 GCA_964561305.1 uncultured Anaerolineae bacterium | reverse complement strand
TGTGGGCAAGCGGACCGGTGGCATCGGTGGGGGAGCGCGGGGGATGGGATGGGCAAGCGGCGGCAACCCGACTGGATTTCGCCGCCGCGTGGGAACAATGGATTAGCTATTGCCTCCGCCACCGGATGGGGGTGGGATGAACGGCCCCGCTTCGGGCAGATCGCAGGTGCTGGTTTGGGCCGTAATGCTTACCGTTGGGGACGCGCAATTCACAGTAATCGTATGATATAAATCATTCACATCTCGATAGCGGCTGACCAAAACTCCACTTGATGACCTGCATACCCGAAATCACGTTAAAATAAATTTTTGGGAGCGTTACCAATTTGTAACATCTTTTTTGAAATGGGCAGTCGTATAATTGTTTTGTCCAATTTTTACGACTGCCCCTTGGGCTAGAAACCGAGCCATCCGCAACGTCATGTTTCACCCAGAACGTACCCTGCTGAAGAATGTACGCTTATTTAAGCTGGCCATCTTGCTGGCCAGTGCCATGGGCGTGATGACCGATGCCATTGTGACCCCCGCGCTACCTGCCGTAAAAGCGCACTTTGCTGATATAGACAATATGGATTTGTGGGTGCGGCTGTTTTTGACCATGCCGGCCTTGTTTGTGGCGCTTGGCTCTCCGATTGCGGGCTTCATTGTGGATCGCTTTGGGCGCAAACGCTATTTGCTGGCATCGGCGCTATTAATCGGTGTGGCGGGGTGTGTGGGCTTGTTTACACAGTCGTTCACGGTGCTGCTCATTAGTCGGGCCGCGGTGGGCTTTGGCATCGCTGGCACAGCTACCGCCTTGGGCGCACTGGTCACTGATTATTTTGACGGCGACGAACGCGCCAGCTTGTTCGGGCTACAAGCCGCCGCCGTTGGAACGGGTGGCACGCTCTTTTTGACCTTCGGCGGCATGTTGGCCGATGTCAGTTGGAACGCGCCCTTTTGGCTCTACTTATACCCATTCGTACTGTTTCCGCTCTTGGTGATGGTGATTATGGAGCCGCCGCGCCCGACCTTCACACTGCCCACCCCCGATACCCCCATCCTCAAGGCCGCATTTCCGTTGCAACTGATGGTCTTTGTGTATGGCTTGGGTTTTGTAGGGCAATTAATCGGCTATAACATCTCGGCCCAAGTGCCATTTCACCTCGACGCAATCTCTGATATGAGCATGGGCCAAATCGGTCTGGCGTTATCGTTTAATGCGGTGGCTTTTGCCATCGGTAGCGCGTCAGCGGGCTGGTATTATCGTCACTTTTCGCCCCTGCGCGTGATCACCATCGCCCTACCCATTTTGGCGCTGGCGTGTTTTGCCATTGCCATCGCCCCTACTTGGCACTTGGTAGCCGCAGGGATGGCCTTGAATGGGTATGGCTTCGGGGTATGGATGCCCAACATGAGCGCGTGGCTGGCTAACAACGCCCACGAAACCCTACGCGGGCGCATTTTGGGCGGCTTTACCACCGCCGTTTTGTTGGGACAATTCGTCGCGCCGCTGATCAGCCAGCCCTTTGTAGCGGTGGCGGGTGTGCCCACACTGTTCGCCATCAGCAGCGTGATCTGGATGGGGCTAGCAGTGAGTGTGTTCATCTATCGGGGTGATTTACTGCGCTGGACATCGCGCCG
>CAZLPC010000756.1:0-1625 GCA_964561305.1 uncultured Anaerolineae bacterium | reverse complement strand
GGCGCTATAGGCGGGCACGGGGGCGCTAGCACTAATCGCAAACTCGCCGAGATTGGGCACGCCACCCGTTCGCAATACAAACGGGCCACTACTATTAGTCACCGATTGCACTGTGCCACCATTGCAACGATCTAGCGTAATCTCGATGCTGTCTACTACTTGGTTTTGTTGGTTATTGACAATGCCTACCCGCAAGATAATGGGGGTGTTGGCGGGCAAGGGAAAGGCACGATTTTGGAGGCTACGATCATTGGCATTATAAAAACTCCAATTGTTATTTTGGATACCCGATGAATATTCTTTATCGAAGTATTCATCCATATAGACCAAGCCATTCGCTTCTGCTTCAGTAAAGACAAAATAATCAAGAAAATCTTGAGAGGCATCAGATTGCCATGTGATGTTGGTATCGAACGACTCGCACCCGACTGTATTAAGCGAGATGAAAGCAATGGAAGGATCGGGGGTTTGGGCTTCGGCAACTGAACTTGATCCAAAAGCACCGATGCTAATGACAAGTGTTAGTGAAAACACGATTAATAGTTTTTTCATAAGATATGTTACCCTTCTAGATAGTCAGAGATAATCACGTACATTAAGAATGTTACGCTCGATTGCAAATATGGTCAAGCGAGTTTTTAGTCTAATCATCATTTTTTTGTAATCGTAGGCAGAACGTAGGGTTGGCGCTGATGTCTTTTTCAAATATGTCTTTTTCAAGTGATGTCTTTTCAAAAAGGGGCAACTTATGCCCCTACCGAAAACGGACGGTGCATCAACGCCACCTGACGGCTAGAGAATTGTACCTTCGCCAATGTGGTAATAAACGGCACTGCATGGGGCACAACTTCGGCAGTAAAGGGCGTATAGCCCAACAAATCACCATCGAGTTGGGTGCGTTGGGGGGTGCTGGCGCTGATGGTCACTTGCTTTCGCACCGGAAAAAGCGTTACCAGCGCGTCAAAGTCGGCGGCTTCTAGGGCGCGGTGTTGCAACACCCGCGGCAAATTGAGCAACATATTTTGCGGATGCAACACACCCGCATATAACACCCCATCATCTACCCGAATTTGGCGGCTTAAATAAAGCCCCAATTGCCCCGCCAAACGGCTGGTAACAGCCACAAAAGCCGTCGCCCCCATAATGCGTAGTGGTGGCGCATCGTCCACCGTCAGCCGAAACTCGACCGGGGCCATCCGCATCAGTTCATACGCGCCCGGCACAATATAGGCCATGCTGCGCCAGCGTTGTTTGGCTCGTTTGCTCACCAAGGCCAGCGTGTTGGCATCGTGGCCCGCCGAGGCCCGCAGCGCGAAATAATCGCCCGTAGACAAGCGCCCCACATCCCACCAGTGAGCGTGTGCGGGTCGAAAAGCAAGCTGTAATGCGGGAAAAATACGACGCGGCAGCCACAAATCGCCTGCTACAATATTGCCTGTGCCCACCGGAATCAGGCTAACGGGCAAGGGGTGTTGGGCGTTCATCATGGCCGTAATACTGCGGGCCAGTGTGCCATCGCCACCCGCCACCAGCAAGCGTTCGGCCTTCCACTCGGCGGCATGGGCAATGGCGCGGGCATAGGTTTGTGGATCGGCTGGGTTGGCATAGGCAATCTGAATGTCAGC
>CAZLPC010000755.1:0-1625 GCA_964561305.1 uncultured Anaerolineae bacterium | reverse complement strand
CTGGCCGATGCCGATGCCACTGAAGCCGAACGCGACACATTGGCCGACGATGCCGAAGGCTATGACGGCCAATTCTCTTACTTCATCGCCCGCGACCCAGCAGCGGCCGCGCCATGTATTGATGTGCCGGCCTATCGCTATCAACGCATATTGTTGCCCATTGGTGGCCGCGTGTTGGCTTTAGGTAATGAAAGCGCGATTCCGTGGGCATTTGTGCTTATCAATCTAATGGCTTTGGTGATGAGTACAGCCTTGTTAGAACAATTATTGGTGCAATTGGATCGGTCGCGTTGGTTTGCATTGGTGTATGGCTTATTTTTTGGGGTAGTGGTGTCGGTGCGCCTTAGCACGTCAGAGCCATTGGCGTATGGCTTGGTAGTGGGTGCAATCTGGTTCGAGCAGCGCCGCCAGCCTTTGCTAACGATTTTGCTGATGGCGCTGGCGGCCTTTGCCAAAGAGACCACGGGCTTGTTTGTCGCTGGATTTATGCTCTACTATCTGCTAGAAAAACGCTGGCGCGATTTATTCTTGATGGGGATAGTTGTCGGTGGCACATTTGGCGTATGGCAACTGTATTTATATGACTTTTTGGGCGAGTTTGGTATTAATTCGGGCGGTGTGGGCGGCACATCCTTTGAGATAATCCCCTACAACGGGATATGGCGAATATGGTATGACGGTAGTTTTGTCGCATTTGTAGTGTTGGGGCTGTTGTTTATCCCCGCAGCCGTGATTCCGAGTGTATGGGGCTTGTGGGCCACACTGAAGGAATTTCGGGCACGGCAATATCACCTTTACACTTGTCTCTTTTTTGCGTCAGTCATCATTATGCCATTCGTACCATTCTCAACCTATCGCGAATTTTTGGGTATTTTCCGTTTTATTGTAGGGATGGTGTTTATGCATATTCTCTATGCGGGCTTGCGCTATCCGGGCCGCCCCTTGACCTATAGCACACTATGGCTGTTGTTGCTGTTGTTCATCCCGTCAGTGCTAGAGTAGGCGATGCTATTTAGCAAAAAACGAACGCTGTAGAAAGCGCATATTGGCGAGGATTTGCTGGACACGCTCCTCAGAAAGTGTGCCGATGTAGCCACCAAGCTGGGCTTTATCTACCGTCATGATCTTGGAGACTTCGATGACGCTTGGCTTGGGCAGATTTGCTTCACCCACCGACAGCAAAATATTGCCGAGCCATGTTGCCCGCTTCACGTTAGAGGTGATCCCACACACCACCACCGTCTCAAGATCGCTATGGTTCAGCAGGTCATCTTGAACGATGACACAGGGATGTGGGATACCTGTGCCGACATCCGCCAATTGCAGCCAATAAACATCGCCTTGGTTAATGAGCATGGTTAGAGGGCCTCAGTTGTTTAAGCATCTCGGTCGCCATGGCCCGCACCGCTGGTTGTGGATCGTGGCCCATTTGCTCTAGCATGGGTAATGCGTGCGGATCTCCAATCGCGCCTAGTGCCTCGACAATGGCAAAACGCACCTGCCAATCGTCCGTCTTGATCGCAGCAATTAATGGTTCGACGGCGCGATTGTCTGCTGTATCACCTAATAAATTAGCCACCAATTCGCGCACTTGGGCCGATTCAAACGTTAGCGAGGCTATCAAC
>CAZLPC010000754.1:0-1634 GCA_964561305.1 uncultured Anaerolineae bacterium | reverse complement strand
CCAATTGCCACGGGACAGCTTTGACACGCCACCAGCCGAAGGCAACCGCACCTTGCTAGAGCAAAACGGGGTGATTGTGCAGCAAGATGCCACGTCATCGGTGTATATAATTGGTTATCAGGCCGATGCATATTGGCCGGGTGGCAGCAAGCCCTATATCATCCGCATGAATCCCGATTGTTCGGGGGCAGAAAACGTCTCGCCCCAAACTCCCTAACATCGAAGGCCTCCCAGAATTATTGGTGCATTCACCGCTAGCTTTGCTGATGGTGAATGCTTTTTTTATATGATTGACGAGATGTTAGAATACTTCGTGTATTCGTTAGGCGGGGATAGCGGTTAATGTAAATGTGATGGAGCTAGTGTTCCCTGAGAAAAATGGCCCATTTATGATTTGGCATCTCGCGCTTGCGCTATAATTTGCTACACTGATGCGAGATAATGGATGAGCAAAAATGGCGGACAAGCATGGCGAAAGTAAACGTTATTCCAGAGGTGATTGAGTTTGTGGTGCCTTATGTGCCATCGGTAGAGGGTCCGGTGGGGGTGGCGGCGCGCTGGTTTTGGCGTGAAGAACGCAGCGCTGTACCAAATGAGCTTCGTATTCGTACCCTTATTCAAGAAGCCTTTCCCAATGGCTATATTTTGCGCCAGCGCTATGATGACCACGTCCGCCGCCATACACGCTTGACATTTAAGCGTCGGCCGCGCTATCCTCACCCCCCAAGCGCCGACTTTTTGCCCTAATGCCCTTACACCACCTCAAAAGGTTATCGAAATGACGACTGTTTCGGTTATTGTCCCAACCTATCAGGCCAGCCACTATTTAGATACGCTGGTGGCGGCATTGCGCCGTCAAACGCTGCCCCCTTATGAAATTATCATCATTGATTCGAGTTCGTCAGATGGCACGGCCGATCAAGCGCGGGCATTGGGCTGTAAGGTGCAAGTGATCCCACAAAGCGAGTTTAATCATGGAGACACGCGCAACAAGGCCGCACAGATGGCCGCTGGCGATGTGATGGTGTTTATGACCCAAGACGCGCTGCCCACTGATGATCGCTTTTTGGCAACATTGATTGCGCCAATTGAAGAGAAAAAAGCTAGCGCGGCCTATGCTCGCCAAACCACCCCGCCCGATGCTAACCCGCTAGAGGCCTTTTCGCGGGCGTTCAATTATCCGACCCAAAGCCACACCAAAACCCGCGCCGATATTGATCGCTTGGGGGTGCGAGCTTATTTTTTTAGTGATGCAGCCTCGGTAGTGGAGGCCACAGCATTTTGGGGGGTGGGGGGCTTTGCGGATTGGGTGATTGTGAACGAGGATATGGTGTTGTGCGCCAAGCTATTGCAAGATGATTATACAGTTGCTTATGTGGCTGAAGCGGCGGTGTATCATGCCCACAACTACACGTTGATACAGACGTTTCGGCGCTATTTTGACATTGGCGTTTTTATGCACCAATCTCGCGAGGTGTTGGTAGGCGCAAGGTCGGGGGGGGAGGGCTTGCGTTTTGCCCGTACCCAAGCGGCGCATCTTTGGCAGCAAAAGCAATATAGATGGTTGCTACAGAGTGTCGTAGAGTCGGGGCTAAAGTGGATCGCTTTCCAACTAGGCAAGCGATCTCAGTTTT
>CAZLPC010000753.1:0-1635 GCA_964561305.1 uncultured Anaerolineae bacterium | reverse complement strand
GCAGGCGCTGCCACAATTGGGGGTCTTGGGCTTGGCCAAAAATGACACGGCGCTTGTTGGCCAATTGCTCTTGGATGCGGGCGGGGTCGCTATCGAACCCAATCGGACGCTGGCCCTTCATCACCAAATAATCATAGGCTGCGCCACCCACGCGCCCTACCCCAAAGATCAAAATTTGGGCGCTACCGATACTGAGTGGCAAGTGGTCGGGGTGTGGGCCATCGTTTTCATAGCGGCTAAGGGGCGTGGCATAGCGTTGCCAAAAGGTATCGGCATAGCGATTAAGGATCGCGTTAAGGACAAACGAGATCGCCACCGCCACGGTGACGGTAATCACCCATCGGTCGGGCAAGTTCGGGATGTCGGCGGCGACAATCAGTGCAAATTCACTATAAGCCACCAACGATAATCCCGCCATAAAACTGGTGCGCCCGCGCAAGCCAAAGCGTAACAGCAGCGCAAAAAACAACACACCCTTAACCGCCAACAAGGCCACCAACCCCAGCGCAATCATAGTATCGGTAAAGGTGGGCAGCCCCGTTAGTCCCAATTTTAAGAAAAAGCCAATAATAAAAACCTCTTTAAGCGACCACAAGCGGTCATAAAGAGCATCGGTTTTAATGTGATTGGCCAAGATGATGCCGCCCACCAATGCCCCAAGCTTATCGCCCAAGCCCACCACCTCAAACCACTCCGCCATACTGAAGGCCACCGCCAACCCAAACAACAACTGCATATCGGGCGAGCGCATTAAGGACAAGGCTTGGCGCACCACCGGACGCACCAACACCAAACCCACGACACTAAGGGCATAAATGGTGGGTGCTTTGCCGCCCGCCAACGCAATAAGAACGACCGCCACAAGGTCTTGAAACACCAAAATACCCATGGCCACCCGCCCATGATAGGCTTGAATTTCTTCGCGATCTTCTAGGGCTTTGGCAGTAAGGATGGTGCTAGAAAAGCCCAGCGCCACCGCCAACAGCAACGCCTCGCTGGTTGCAAGCCCCAACACCAACAGCAACGGCGCAAACAACATCGCGCTAATAAGCAAATGCAAGCCCCCCACACCCCACACCTCGCGCCGCAAGATATTTTGCAGCCGGATGTGCAAGCCCACTGTAAACAACAACAGCAAAATGCCGACATTGCTCAACACGTCTACCCAATCGGGCAGGGTTTGGGCCCCCGCAGCCAACACAAACCCCGCGCCAATATAGCCCGTTAGCAAGGGCAAGCGCACCACATAAGCCGCCAAGCCCGCCAAAAAAGCCACTCCGATCATCTCAATTTCCATGCTGCTGCTCTCCCATTTTAGGTGGATATGGTGTGATGACTCCATCAGCTTTAGTGTAATAGATGCCCGCAAGCGCGGCAAAAAATGAGAAGTTTCCTAAAATGATGTTAATTGTCGTGTGGGCGTGCCGAGAGTAGGCAGGCTGCTGTGGGAGGGTATGCCATCGGCAATCACTGTGACGATAATGTAAAGTGGGTCTTGCCAATGTCAACACCTCCCCTACGA
This sequence comes from uncultured Anaerolineae bacterium, assembly GCA_964561305.1. Lineage (GTDB taxonomy): Bacteria > Chloroflexota > Anaerolineae > Aggregatilineales > J027 > J027. The sequence continues at coordinate 113 of CAZLPC010000753.1, read as the reverse complement.
TACTAACGCCACACCTTTATTTTTCGGACACGCCTTTTCACGCGGTGCGACGGCTCAAAGCTAAAGTTTGACGAGCTATCTCGACATAGAGTGAAAGGGATGCACCCGTGTGC
>CAZLPC010000752.1:0-1638 GCA_964561305.1 uncultured Anaerolineae bacterium | reverse complement strand
TGGCTGCTTCTAGCGTCTCGCCAATGAGGATCGCGCCAATTGCGGCAATGGTCATCAGCAAATTAATGTTAAAAGCGCGATTAATCAGCAGCGCCCGCACCCCGCTTTTAGCAATGGGATAGCCGGCGATGGCAGTAGCCGCTATCAGCGCCAGTTCAATCGGCAATCCGCCCAGCCCAGCCAACAACAACAGCGCCGCCCCCACCAAAATTGCACCGCCCACCAGCGCCAAACGGGTGTCGCGTGCGCCCAGTAAATAGCGCCCAAAGCCCATGATGCCGCCGCGCAGGGGTGCAGGCGGCGCGGTGTCGGTGGGTGTTGCTAGGGCATAGCCCAAGGCTTGCACCCGCGCCTGCAACGCCGCAAACTCGATTGCGCCCACAACGTGCAATTGGGCGCTGGCAAAATCCACCCGCGCCGACTGCACACCCGCCAAGCGCCCCACCCCTTTTTCGACAGTTTGGGCGCAATGGGCGCAGTCCATCCCCTTAACGGTGTAGACGGTGGTCATGGTTTAGTTCCCCTCTTGTTCTTCAATATGGCGCAGGGCCACGTCCATTAATTCGGCAATACAAACGTCAGCCAGTTCATAAAACACCTCGCGCCCCACTTTTTGGGCCGCTACTACATTATTTTGGCGCAACCAGCGCAACTGGTGCGACACCGCCGAGGGGGTCATGCCCAACAGCGCCGCCAAATCGCCACTGCGATAATTTTGTTGGCGCAAATGCAGCAACATCCGCGCACGGGTGGGATCGGCCATTGCGCCAAACAGCAGCGTCAGGCGCTCTAGGGTGGTGTCGGTTATGGGTGCAAATGTAATACTTGAGCGATCATTCATTTGAGTGTCCATTCAACTATAGGAACAGTATAGCACCCCAAAACTTGCGTGTCAATTCAAGCGTTTGGCTTGGTTATAAACGGCATTTTGCGGTGTAAGTCAGCGATTGTCAGTTGTACAATCTGTTGCGTGACCGAACAATTACCAAGCCTAACAGGGCTAGTAGCGCTCCGCCGGCTAGCAACAGCGGCGCATGGCTCAAGGGCCGGCCAAAGTGGTAGAAATGCACCTGTCCCAATTCAGTCACTTCGCCGAGATCATACCGCTTACCATCCGACAGGCGCACCACAAACGCATTATTCTTGGCATCAGTGGCGGCCAGCCAGCCATCATCCACATTACGAACTATGATGTCCGTGTCGCCATAGAGGAAGGTAAGTGCGCCTCTAGCCATATTTAGCTTCCATACGCTACGATAAGGGCCGTCGTCGGTTTTTACGGTTGACCACAACAACAGATCTTGTCCGGCTGGTTCCTCGGAGGGTCTATAATCGGTCTCCAACGGGATCTCTTGTACTCCAGTAGAGGGCGTGTAATGATAGATGCCGTTATAGGCTTCACTTTGCGAATCGCTGAACACGATTTCGCCGGTGACGGTGGCGTGATGCGCGGTGATGCCTTGCGTACCCTGAAACAAAAGCGTATGCGTTTCGGTACGGACATCGTAATCATTGAGTTCATAGCTGCCTTGTCCAAAATCATGTGTATAGTACACATGGTTAGAATTGGCGACAATAAGCCGCGAATTGGGCGGGATGCCGAGTGCGCGGAACAGGCGGATTTTGGCTCCATCTTCT
>CAZLPC010000751.1:0-1638 GCA_964561305.1 uncultured Anaerolineae bacterium | reverse complement strand
CCGATGTACCATGCGCGGATCATCGAGTTTTTGCCCCAACTGGCGCAACAAGCGCCGTTCGCGCCATTCTATCGCCAAAAGATCATTATACATCACCAGCATATCGGCTGCGGTTAAGACACAAGCAGCCAATTGATCGGCATCTTCTACGCCATAACGTTGCTGGGCAATGTGGTTCTGAAAGCCAATTGTTTCGCAGGCATGGCGGGCCGTATCTTCGCGCAAGCCAAATTCTAAATAGAACTGCCACACCCCATTCGGAAAAAATGCGTTGGGGTCTTGGCCCGCAGCCTTCAGCAGCATTTGATAGCCACTGATTAAAATAGCTGGCGTGGTATAAAATGTCATATATGATGCGCGATCCAAAATAGTCGAGATTCCCTGCTGTAACAAGCCCATCATACGCTTAGACTCGTCGGCATCAATGCGCCGCCCCTTCACTGACCGAAGCTGCGAAAACACCATTTTGATGACATTGCCAGCCGGCAGCAAGCGCCCGATTTCATTAGAAAGCTCTGCAATTTCCGCAATTTCCATGTGGGTAAGCTGATTTTGAGTCATTACTTGGTTAATGCTCATCGCAGTTGCACGCTGCGCTTGTTCAATTTGCTGTTCGGTCATCTCTCAACATCCGTTGATTGTATGGTTGCAGACAGGGTGCGGATCACCTTGGCAACATCAAGGCTAACAGTTAATGCCGAGCCAACCATTTGTGTAGGTGGCACAGGCGCATCAACTGGGTAAATTTCTGCTGATACAAGTTGATGTAGATGCAACGTAACCATTTGCGTCTCGCGGGTTGTGTTCACAATATGATGTTGCATTTTGCCATCAGGTTCGCGCCAGATAGTATAAAGTATAGGCACTGTAGCCTCGACATAAGGTATGTGAGCAGGAATAGCAGCTGAGAGAGCATTAATCATCTCTGCCGACGGCAATTTAACGGGCTGCAAGCGTCTTTGAACAAATGCCCGCCGCTTTAACCAATCAAAAACCCAACGCACCAAATGACGCTTATGATACTGCCGCGCCATATAAACACCCCACCGATTCAGCTGTTTTAGAACAAACGGCGGCCACCCTAGCGGTAAACTGCGCCGCCCCAGATGGGGCCACACCACGGCTGCTCTTTCGACAAGACGACGGCCCACCCCAATAATGGTAGTGCCGCTATCGGCTAAACTCGCCAAATTCAGCGTTACCTCAATTGGCGGCACAAGCAAAACACTAGTACCCTGCCAATTGGTATCATCTACAAAGCGAATGGGGTATCCGCCCACCATTAAACTATGCACCAGCATAGACACAGTCGCCATGACAGAGGTACTCATTGTATGCTGGGCTTCTGTCGGTAAGTATATCGCAAGCGGGCTGGCTGGTTCGCGCCGATTTAACCAGTCTTGGTGGGCGATTTGCCACCGATTTAATGCCGACAAAATATGCTGATAGGGCAAATAGCGCCGATGCAATACCGACGACAGCATATTATTATGTCGTTTGATAATGCTTTGTACGATAGGAGCATCACCTTGTGCAATCGCCCGCGCCAAGCCTTGGGCATAGCTTTGGGGTGGTGGAACCCGCGAGGTATGATACAAAATTTCATCTAGCCCAACTTTAATTGTCGGTAGATAACGA
>CAZLPC010000750.1:0-1642 GCA_964561305.1 uncultured Anaerolineae bacterium | reverse complement strand
GTGGATGCTCATCGGGCGTGTAGGTTTGCGGGGCGGCCCGATGGGCATCAATGGCGCGTTGGGAGCGGGCGGTTTTTTGATGATACATTTAGGTTGTTTTAGTTGCGCGGGCGGCGCTGGGCCTTAACCGACGCGATGCCCGTTTTTAGATAATCCTCATAAGACATGGGCATGAACATATAGAGCCGCAGCACTTGGTGGGTGAAGGTGTGCCGATGGAAAACCAGCCCTTGCGACACATAAAGCCACTGCTGATAGCGCACGCCCAATCCTGACTCAAACTGAAAGTCGGGGTCGCCCAATGTGGCCCACACGCCTTCGGTTAGGGTGGGTTCGTTGATTTGTACGGCATAAATCTCTGTTTCATTGGCCAGCCACACGGTGATGCCATAGGGCGCTATCCCCTGTGCCGGATAGCGCCGAAACAACATCCATTGGTTGCCGAGAGTATCCGAGTTTAACGGAACAGCGTCAGTGGGGCCAAAAGCAGCTTCAGCCGCCGCATAAGTACAGTCGGGCCCTAGCGATTGCCAGTGGTCAAAATTGGCGGCGGTCAAAGCCCGCAAGCGGTCTTCGCAGGGATGATTAGGGGTGTTCATGTGCGGTCTGCCTTCCATAAGGGTCGGTCAACATTAGTGAGCGGGTATTAACAGCATCATGCCGGCTGCCAAACTGTGGGCCGCAACGGGGTTGGCCCGCTCAAGGTCGGCTACCGTAATGCCGTTTTGGGCTGCAATCTGGCTTTTGCTCTCTAGCACACTTTCGCCGCGTGTCGCGCTGCTCACCACGCGGTGCATTCGGCAACCCGGCGCTGCTACTCGTACTAACACCATGGGCAGGGTGCCCGGCTGCAAACTCGGATTGTGGGACATGAGAACGCTTTCTGACACGCCGGTGGCGGTCGCCAACCCGGCAAGGGTGGTGATGCCGGTCGGAATTTCCACTGAATCGCTACGTGTTTCGGTGGAGGGGCCGCCGCTTTCGCTAAGGCCCATTAGCTCGACATGGCCTTGAAAGAAAGCCGCTTTTAGGGCGCTGTGGGCCGCTGCCCCGCCACCCAATTGGGTGGCAATGGCCTCTACACTGCTCAGATAATCGGAATAAGAGCCAGCGTTATAGCGCCCGATCACGCGGGCATCGGTAGGTGGATTATAGATGCCGCCTTCTATTTGCGAGATCAACGAGGTGTTGGCGGCTGCGCCGGGCAAAATGGCCGTCAGCACCTCTTTAGTGAAATATTCAGTGAAGCCCTCGGTCATGATACGGTTGCCATTCGAGGCATCATGAAAAGCCGGATGCTCTAGCTTGTGCAGATATTCGTGGACAAGGGTATGAAACGCCGACCACTGCGCGGCTCGTTCTGCCAAAGAGGGGTTGCCTCCGGTTGAGGTATCAGACAAATGGGTAGCAACCGACGACCCGATCACCACTCTGTCGCCCGATATAGCAAAGCCATATAGATCGTAGGTGGTCAGGTCGGCGGTGTTGGCGGTGGCGAACGGCTCGATAATTTCTGTCCAATAAAAATCGGATTCATCGCGGCTAAAGTGGGGATCGCTGGTGGAGCGGGTGGGGTTAAAGTTGTGCCGCCGCATGACGGCTTTCGGGGCACTGTTGGTGTTGGCCATCCAGTCGGTTAAAT
>CAZLPC010000749.1:0-1648 GCA_964561305.1 uncultured Anaerolineae bacterium | reverse complement strand
GAAGCAACAAAAATCTCTGCCCCCACCAACAGTTCATAGGTGTTTGGCACACCTTACTCTCTTCCTATATTATTACTGAAAAAAGTGGCTTTATACTTGGGGTGCATAAACCACTACCCATGGGCATCATATAATAATCGCAGGGCCGATGCAAATGCAAAATCATCAAAAAATAGGGGATATTGGTTGTGGTTTATATATGATCAAGCCCAATCATGGCAAATTTTGGCTAAATGGCTTGCCCATCGCAAAAGAGTGTGCTATATTGAAATCAGTACGTCGCTTAATCCACTTGTCAAGCGTCTTTCTCAACCCCCACCCACATTATGAAGTCGCTTATCCAAGCCAAATAGGGCCTACGCACGTACACAACTCATATCAATCTGTCGTTCTTTTCTAAAGCAATAGCCAACAACCATATCCACTGAGCAAACGTGACCATTTGGGGTACACCAATGCCCAATGGAAACCACATCGTCATACACTTAGCAGAACAACAGCAAGGGAGACCTTCGCAAAAATGGTTCCAGTCTTAAACAGCCTCAATATTGGTGAACTTGATCTAATGACCTTAACCGATCTACGCGGATTAGCGCGAGATTTAGAGATTATTGGATATAGCCGTCTTAAAAAAGAAGAGTTAATTCTTCGCATTTTGGGGGCAAAAGCCGAGCAACAAGGGCACGAGTTGCGCGGCGGTGTACTCGAAATTATTGAAGATGGTATCGGCTTTTTACGCTCGCGGGCCTATCGCCCCAGCCCAGAAGATATTTATGTCAGCCAAGCACAAATTCGGCGTTTTAACTTACGAACCGGCGATATGGTAATTGGGCAGGTTCGCCCCCCCAAAGATACCGAGAAATATTTTGGCTTGTTGCGGGTAGAAGCCGTCAACGGCATGGATCCTGAATCCATTAAACAACGCCCCACTTTTGAACAACTGACCCCCATTTTTCCAAACAAACGCTTCAACCTAGAGACCAGCCCGCACATTCTTTCGACACGCCTGCTAAATTTGATAGCGCCGATTGGCATGGGCCAGCGTGGCTTGTTTGTTAGCCCACCCAAAGCCGGTAAAACCACCGTGCTAAAAGAAGTGGCCAACGCCATCAGCATGAACTATCCAAGCGTGCATCTCATGGTAGTGTTAATTGGTGAGCGCCCTGAAGAAGTGACGGATATGGATCGCTCGGTAGATGCTGAAGTAATTAGCAGCACCTTCGACGACTTGGCCCAAAGCCATGTGCGCGTCGCCGAAATGGCCCTAGAACGCGCCAAACGCCTTGTCGAGAGCAAGCGCGATGTCGTCATTTTGTTAGACAGCATCACACGTTTGGCCCGCGCTTATAACTTGGTGGTTCCGCAAAGTGGGCGCACCCTAACTGGTGGTATTGATCCTTCGGCGTTGTATCCGCCCAAACGCTTCTTTGGTGCAGCCCGCAACATTGAAGAAGGCGGCAGCCTAACCATTGTAGCCACCTGCTTAGTCAAAACCGGTAGCCGTATGGACGATGTAATCTATGAAGAATTTAAGGGTACGGGCAACATGGAACTGCATCTCTCGCGAGAGTTGCAAGAACGCCGCACCTTCCCTGCCTTCGACATCACCCAGTCTTCTACACGCAAAGAGGAACTGTTGTTGGGCCCA
>CAZLPC010000748.1:803-1650 GCA_964561305.1 uncultured Anaerolineae bacterium | reverse complement strand
CATAATGTTAACCCCAACAAAAAAACATGGCGTTGCGCGCCATGGGTATAGAGGAGGTCAAAACAACGATCATCAACCGTTTATGCGTAAAGGGTAGAGAATTGCCCCATCTGGCGCGGTTATGCCAAATAGGGCTGAGGGTCTTACTCAGTTTCGGCTTCGGCTACGGGGCTGCACAACACCGGAATCCAGAAGATGTCGGTGGGGCTTTTTTGTTCGATAGCTTCCCAGTCTTTGGGGACATTTTTCTCTTCGCCCACGGGCACTTCTAAATAGATGACGATACCGCTTTCTTCAGTGGCGGCAGTGATCGCAAAGGGATCATCATTGACACCCAAGCACGCGGTGATAAGCGGGTCTTTAGAAAGTTCGATCTCGGTGGCGGCCCCATCTAGCCCCACAATGCGGTCGGCGGGCAGGCCATCAAGTGCGGCTTGGGTCCAAATCAAAATGGCGTTGGTTTCAGCATCCAGCTCGGTACGGGCCACTTGGCGGGGGTCTACCAGTGGGTTTTCATTCAATAGCAACAAATTTTGCTCGACGGTTTCGACATCGGTTTGAATGCTGGGATAGGTGGTGGCCAGCCAATCGCTGGCATCTTCGATGGCCACTTCATAATAGAGCGTGCTGGCATCCTCGACATTGGTACCGGCGTTGTCGTCGTTATCGCCTGCTGTGCCGGGAAACACTGAATCTACGAACATGCCGATAAACACACCAAGAATAAGAGCCACCAGACTTGCACCAATAAGGCGTTGATTACTTTGAGACATTGTCGGTCATCCTTTTTTTTCAATTTATAACTGTCAACAGTTGTGTCGCCAAGAAGGGATATTTTGGGTTGAAG
>CAZLPC010000748.1:0-793 GCA_964561305.1 uncultured Anaerolineae bacterium | reverse complement strand
AATTCCTAGTGAGCCTGCAAAAACACCCAGCTTGCCACTAGCCCACACCCCACACGCGCACCGTTCCATCATGAGAGCGCGTGAGGATGCGGCTGGCATCGGGGCTAAAAATGGCCTCATAGACCGAGCCATCATGGCCGCGCAGGGTAGCATAAAGGCGGTTGCGGTGGGTATCCCACAAATACATTTCGCCGTTATAGCTGGTAGAAATAGCCAAGCGGTCATGGACGGTGCTAAAACTAGCGAATTGTGCAAAGGCCGTGCCACGATGGCCCTGAAAAACCATGCGTTCTTTGCCTGTGCCCACCTCCCAGATAATGACGGCAAAGCCCGCCGTCATAATAACATGGGTGCTGCTGGCATTAAAGGCGACACTGTTGGCGCTTTGGGGCGCAATAAACGTGTGCAACAGCGCTCCGCTAGCGGTGTTCCATACGTATATCATTTTGTCGCCGGTGGCGGCGGCAATGTGTGTACCGTCGGGGCTTAGGGCGATCACAAAGCGCCCATAAACAGCGCTGGCATTGAGGGGCAACACCAGCCGCACCGCGCCATTATCGGCCGCCCAGAGCCGTATAGTGTTGTCGAATGAGGCCGACAGCAGTATATCGCCGCTGGCACTATAGCTTAAGGTATAGACGGTGTTGGTGTGGCCCTGCAAAGTGCGAACGGGTTGTAAGGTGGTGCTGTCCCATATTAATATGTCACCGCTATCGGCAGTGGTGACGACATGGGGCTGCTTGGGGCTAAAGGCCACCGCCCGCGATCCGTCCAGCAACGTCGGGGGCTGATC
>CAZLPC010000747.1:0-1653 GCA_964561305.1 uncultured Anaerolineae bacterium | reverse complement strand
GTCTCAACCCCAAACAGTTGAAGCAAACAACATCTTCATGACGTTACAAGACGTGATCGTAACCACTTCAATGACCCGCCTTGTGCTGTGTTATGATGTACCAAACAGCAGCCCCGAAAATTTGATGCCATGGCAAGCACAAATTGAGCTATCAATTGCCGACAGCACGCTTGAAACTGATCTTAAATGGACATTTTGGGCTGACCCAATGGCACAAGATAATGAAGACGGATGCGTGAGCTACTATGTCTCAGAACCACTAGCGCAATATGCCGACGACACATGGACGCTCAATATCCCCTTCCTGTATCAATTGGGAACATTCCCTGTTGAAGCGGTTACGTTGCAATTAGAAGCCCTTGGCATTGAGGTTATTAACGGCAACGAAGTGCCAGATGCAACGCCTAGCGCGGATTCTATCATTATCACGCGCCGTGATCCTAACGGCGTGAGTATTGCCTTTGGTGGTGTTCCGACTGGCGATGGTGAAGTAGTAGACCTCAACAGCGTTTTAGAGAACGTAACAATTGAGGCTGCCGCACGCACCGAAGGGCCTTGGCAATTCACGTTTAGACTCAGCGAATAGCCTAACAGCAAAAACAAAAATCCCGCATCGCTTTGATGCGGGATTTTTTCTGTAGGCCTAGAGGGACTCGAACCCCCAACCCTGTGCTTAAAAGGCACCTGCTCTGCCATTGAGCTATAGACCCACCTTGCGTGCTATAGTATAGAGAACTTTGCCATCAAGATCAAGGTTTAATCACTCGATCTGATCAAGGGTCAACAAATAAGCGACAATGTGATATATGTCGTCATCCGTCAATATTTGGCTCCAGCTTTGGGGCATAACACCTGCTCCCCATTCACGATCTCCTTGTGGTGGTGCGATAAAGTCGTTAGGGTGCTTAATCGAGTTAAAGAGATATTCGACGGCGCTTTCACCTTCAACACGCTCGGCAGCAACATTGGCGATTCCGTACAAATAGGGCCCTGTGCCAACAATAGGTTCTTCCACATTATGGCAGGTTGTACAATTTTGGCCCGTATCGGGCGCAGCAATAGCATGAAACAATGAATCACCAACAATAGGATTGGCACTGGCCGGCAAATCTGGGAACTGACTGTGTAGATCAGCTTCTACAACCACCTCTTCTACAATTTCCTCCGTTGGTTCTGGGGTTGGTGTGGCTGGCAGCGGGGTCGCTGTAGCTGGCACTGGTGTTGCGGTCGGTGGCACAACGGCTGGCACAGTGGCATCGTCGCCCTGATCTTGGGCTATGGCCACCACTTCGCCCTCATTTTGGGCGCGTTGGGCGGCGCGTGTTTCTTGGATAGCAATACGTGCTTCAAAATTAAAGGTGGCGGTGGGGGCAAAGGTGGGGCGCAACTCATCGGCAGCCGACCCGCAAGCCACCAATACCACACCTGTTAGTATCAAAACAAAACTAACGACCAATGAACGTCGCATTGTATAGGGTTATCCTTTCCAGTACTCCTTGATAGCGCCTCCTAGTGTACCAAAGATAAAGGCGCACGGGTAATGTTTTTAGCTAATTTGTTATGATTTTCACCGGAATCAAGCGCGGAAGCTCCTTGCATTAGCTATGGGGAGGAAGCGCTAAACTTAAATCTTCAATTGATTGAAAATGTGAT
>CAZLPC010000746.1:843-1655 GCA_964561305.1 uncultured Anaerolineae bacterium | reverse complement strand
TTTGATAGCGAGCGAGGGAGCCGCCACCAAGCGCGTGCGCCAAGGACCAGATGCCTTCGACTTTGAGCAAGTGGCCTCTTTAGATGCTGGCACAGAAATAGGGGTGTTGGGCTATGTTATTAACGAGCGCAGCGAAACATGGTATCTGATCACGTTTTTAGATGATGAAGAGAATCCCTTAGATGGGTGGGTGCGCTCAGATTTGGTGACCATTGATAACCCCAGCGCCATCCCAGAAATTACTTTTGGTGAAGAGGAAGAACTTGTGGCGGCCCAAGATGCCACCGAACCACCCGCCGAGGGGCCAACCCCAACCTTCCGTCCTTTTGAAAGCGCGACCCCAGCCCAAACGCCTTCGCCTTTGCCGACAGGCGCAACCATAGAACCCGCCAATCTAAGCAGCGTTAATGTGCGAGCCGAGCCGGGCAACCGCAACACTTGTCAAAGCACACGCCCCACCATTAGCGCCAACGACACCGTAAGCATCTTTTGGAGTTGGTTTGTCTTTGAGCCAGAGTTGATGCAAGATCATATCAACACCGTCGAATATCAGATTTTGTTAGATGGCTTGGTGATAGCCAATTGGGATCGGTATCGTGGTAGCATGTTTAGAGACCCGCAAGAAAATAATAATTGGACGGTCTATTGGTATGCACCCGTTGGCCAACTTTCGGCAGGCCAATACACATTAGAATATCGGGCCACATGGTCAGAAGCGATATCGGATGGGCGCGACGACTTTGGGCCGGGTACACCCAATGAAATTGAAAATGGGCGGTGTACTTTCACGGTGATTGCAGCGAACTAGGAGG
>CAZLPC010000746.1:0-833 GCA_964561305.1 uncultured Anaerolineae bacterium | reverse complement strand
TATGGTGGGGAATGCCAAGCGAAGAATTTATAGCCGTTGTAACCGAGTTTGAAGACTCCTCAAGTCGAAAAGGGCGTATTGCCGCCCTAGAGAAAATGTGGTTGCTACAAGACCCAGAAATTATTGAAGTAGTGACACTGGTTTATAATGAGCATGACGACAAAAAAACCCGCGAAAAAGCTGGCGAGGTTTTGGGCAACTATAAAGGCCTTTATAATGCCCTGCGCGAATCTAAAAGTGGCAGCGGGGGGCGGTCTGGGCTACGAAATATGTTGGTTTTGACCTTGCTTTTGTTATTGGGCGCTAATGGGGCTTTGTTTTTTGTGGCCAACAGCGATCAAGATGACGAACGCGACCTAAGCGCCGAAAGAACTGCTTTGCTCAGTCAAATTGAAACCGACATGACCACTGTTCGCCAATTAGCAATTGATTTACGAGCGACCTCACGCGATATTGAAGAAGCCAGCACCACTGTAGAAGCCGCTTGTGCAAAAAGTTTTTCGGCTACACCAGAGCGAATTGTGCTGCCCGAAAACCAAACAGGCTTCTTTCCAGACATTAATAATTTTGTGAATGATCCCATTGGTGATTATTTGGTGGCGCTGGATGGCGCAGTTTTAGCGCTGGATACATGGAACACAGGTTGCGAGACCCAAAACATCAATACCGACCGCGTGATTGATTTGGCAGCAGCCGTTGTGGATAGTGCCAGCGCAGCTATTGATGTGCGGATTCCGGAATTGCGCGACAATCCTTTTGTCACGCCCACCCCCACCCCACGCCCGACCAATACACCCACCATCACGCCCGAACCTTCGGCCACGCCTTTGCCG
>CAZLPC010000745.1:0-1664 GCA_964561305.1 uncultured Anaerolineae bacterium | reverse complement strand
GTTTTTTGCGTGTGGTCGCCCAAGTTTTTCCATGAACATGTGAACCGGATTTCGATTAGTAGTGGTTTTTGTAAACTGAGGAGTAAAGAAAATGCAAAACCGAGATCGTATTTTTATCAGTGCTTCCCGCGATGTATTGCCCTATGTACGCTATATTCAGCTTCTTTTAGAAGAACAGTATAACTATTTCACCTATATCAATGAGCGTCCTACCCACGAAAACATTGTTCGTTTTGATGACAATTTAGAAGAAATTCACCGCCAAGAGTTTATTCATCATAGTACCATGATGACTGTTGAGAGTGCGGTCTGGCGACGGCGCATGGTAGACCGCCCACAGCAAGAAGCAATTATGCATCAATTATTTGGCACAACAACATTTTATTATGTCGAGATTGATGAGGCCTATCAATTAGCAGGAACACAGCTAGAGCAATATTTGCAACAATGTGTTGCCAACGCCTTTAACGAAGTGCGCTCTGGTTGGTGGGATTTTGTCCCAAGCCATCCCTCTCAATTGCCCGCCCATGAACGGCTTACCCTGCATTATGCAGATCGGCTTTTAACTGATTACAGTGATGAATTGGCGCTGGAGGCGATGCGTGTTACAAGGGGAGAAATCATCCCCTATATTTACTATCTTGAAGCAACCAACACGGCTCATTTCAACCAAAGCAAACCCCCAGAAATATCTTGGCTAGACTTCGCGCTGGGCAAGTTCATAGACGTAATAAAGCAACCACCCCAAAATGCCAACAACCTGCAATCTCATAAGCGCCGTCGCTTTACTGAGATTATGCTAAAAGACTTTTACATGTATCCTCCTCATATTCCGCAAGGCGCTGTGTTTTTATCGCACAGCACCCGCAACCTAATCGAAATTCGGCATCTGCAATTGTTATTAGAGTATGCGGGCTATCGAACGTTTTGCTTTCGGTTTGGGCAATATGAGCAAGCACAATTGCATCTTATAGATCAGGTTCGGCAACTGCTTCAAGAAATTATGAACGAAATAGCCGCCGCCGATATCGTCATCCTCGCAAAAAGCCCAGAATTTGAAGACTCGCCATGGACATTTGCCGAAATGGCCTTGGCCGCTCTGCTCGATAAACCCGTTTATGCGATTGATATTACCCCTATTTTAGGGGCTGATCATCAGACGCGGCATGATTTTTTGAAGACACAAATTGAAGCGAAGACCGAAGTTGACCAAGCCCAATTACCGTATGCTTTAGGGCTTGAGGAATTAGTCTATATTTTGGCGGCGCATCCGCTTGTACAGGCCTTTAGAAGCACCAGTGATGAAGAACTGGTGGCCATGACTCATCATGCTATTTTAGAGGCCAGTCTGCATCAACACCTTGATCACCCCGAAGTAGCCGTCAGTAATTTGTATCTTGTCTTTGCAAGCATGGTACGTCATCGCTTAAACCCAACCGATTTAGAAAGTAGGCGCTTACGTCGTATCAATGCTCTTGTCGTTCCCGATCATCCATTATCAAGAATGATATTAGATGAGCTAGATGCTGAGGAATAACCGACAGAACCGCGCTACGGACAACGCTCGGCTATTTTGGGCTAAGGGAAATCAGCGCCCTACTCGGCATTACAAATCACGGGCATTTGGCCCTTCCATTGGTTCCATGTAGCAGGCTCGGTAGATC
>CAZLPC010000744.1:0-1665 GCA_964561305.1 uncultured Anaerolineae bacterium | reverse complement strand
AACCCACCGCCTCGCGGTTGTCTTGCAAAGTGGCGGCAATGACCAAATGCTTGCCATCCCGCGAGATATGCAGCCACTGCACGCCATTGGCGCGTTCGTCGGTTAATCTGGGACGGCTGATGCTGGCTTGCTCACCCGCAGGGCTAATCCAGTGCAGGGTATCGGTGCTGCGGTTCCACACCACAGCATACCACGCGGCGGGCGGCAGGGGTGCGGCCGCGGCGGGTTGGGGCGCGGATACAAACACGCTGGTTGCCAAAACGGCCACCAACATCAACAGTGATAATAGCTTTGAGGGACGGATAATGAATGGATAGCGCACGGTCTACTCCTTGCAATGAGTATGATAAATAGGAGGATGTTGGGTGTTGCCTAGCTATCTGTTTGGTTAGCACACCTGTGCAATTGGTGATAGGGTTTGGATGATCTGCACAGGAATCTCATTATAAGAGCATTCTTATCTTAAACTCATCCTACGCCAACCCTACGATTGCTATCCGCCGCTAAAAAATGAGTGACAAAACGAACGTGGTGCGCTAGGGTATGGCGCTTTTTCACCCCACCCGCCATCATCTGTTATAATGCCCCCATCAGTGTAAGTTGAGAGGCATATTTTGGCATGACCGATGCACACTCATCAAAGCCAAAACGCTAGAATGGCTGGGCTTTGGGGTAGATGTGGTGTGCAATGTCTATCCGAGTACTTGCACCGTCCATGTTATCTATCAAGATGGGCGCACCAGCCGTCTCTCTGGCAACGATATGCTTCATTTATCAGACATTTTGCCCGACTTTGTGGTGAGGTTGCCCCAAATTTTTACCTAAAGACATCAGAACTAAAATATTAAAGGTGAAGGATGCTTAAAAATCCTGTTTTGCTAATCAGCTATGGCTTGCTGGCGCTGTTATTGCTGCTAGTGGGCTATCACTATGCCAGCACGCTCCAAACCATCCCCAACGGCAGCGAACACCGCATGATGATAGACGTGGGCGAAACCCAAGCCGTCCTGAACACATGGGGCACGCTGCACGCCACTGGCTACCCCCATTATGTCATCACGGGCAACCTGATCACGGCGCTGTTGCGCCTGTTGGGGGTGGCGGGCGTGACGGCGGCGGCGCTGGTGTCGCTGGTGTGGACGGTGGCTGCGCTGCTGATGCTGGCGTTGCTCGTTTACGATTTGTCGGGGCAAGTGACATGGGCCATTGCGGGTGCAGCCGTGTTTGGCCTGACGCGCTTTGTGTGGGTTCATGCCGTTGTTGCCGAAATTTATGCGTTTGGTTTGCTGATTCAAGTGGCGTTGCTGTGGCTGGCCATCACCCCGCGCACCATACCGCGCCGCGTGGCGTGGTTGGCGCTCTTGGGCGGGCTGGGCGCGGCCCATCATCGCGGCATCGGCCTGATGGCCCCGGCCCTGATCATTGTCGCGATACCGCATTGGTGGCCAGTGCTGAAAACGCGGCCCCAAGTGGGGGTATGGTGGCTGTTTTTGGGGGTGTTGGGCTTTGTGCCCTATCTCTACTTGCCGATGCGGGCCGATGCGGTGTGGGCTTATGGCGAATTGGACAGCATCGGCGGCGTATGGTCGCAGTTTCGGGGCGAAGAAGCCGATTGGTTCTTCCGCGCCCCGACCTCATCCCGCGAGGTCTGGGACAACACCATGG
>CAZLPC010000743.1:0-1666 GCA_964561305.1 uncultured Anaerolineae bacterium | reverse complement strand
AATGAGGCTGCATCATCAGAAGCCTGCTTACGACGACTTCCAGTTCACCTTTTTCACATGATTCCGCTTCACAGTTAGTTGATGCCGGCCTTTATCACGCCGGGCCTTCAGCACATTACGCCCATCTTTGCTAGACATGCGCTTGCGGAAGCCATGTTTACGGGCGCGACGACGAACTTTTGGTTGCCAGGTACGCTTTGGCATTGTCGCTAATCCTTTTCAATATCAAACAAAAGAAAAACGCCTATGGCGTTCGTGCGCTATAGTATAGCGTACAGCAATAAGCAAGGTCAACCGTTTTTCGTTGTACAGACTAAGTGGTGTTATAATGGATAGCCATATTCGGGTCTGGAATTGCTGAGGAGGCGTATGTGGCGCGTACACTGGTCATTGCAAATCAAAAAGGTGGCATCGGGAAATCAACCTCCGTTAGCAACCTTGCCCGCGCCCTTACCGAGCTTAATCATCGGGTGTTAATTATTGATCTCGATCCGCAAGGCGGTGTTAGTGCGGCTGTGGGTGTAGATTCGTTTAATGTCAAGCGCAGCATTTATTCGTTATTGATGAAAGAAGACACCCCGCTAGAGAAAGTGGTGCGGCGTGTAGGTACAAATTTGGCGATTATACCCGCCAGCATTGATCTGGCTAGCGCCGAGATAAAACTGGCCAGCAAAAAAGACAACACTCAACGCCTGCGCCAAGCCCTACAACGCCAACCTCTACCTTTTGACTATGTTTTGATTGATACCCCCCCCACTTTGGGCATTTTGACAGCCAACGGGTTGGTGGCTGCCCAAGATTTGCTGATTCCGGTACAGGCTCAATATTTAGCGATGCGCGGTATTCGTGGCTTGCTAGAAACGGTTGGGCGCATTACGCTGAACTTAAACAAAGAACTCCGCTTGTTGGGTATTTTTGCCACAATGTTCGACCCCGCCTCGCAACATGCCCAAGAAGTGCTAGATGAATTGAACGACGTATTTGGGGCAGCGGTTTTTACGACTGTGTTGCCGTATGCAGATGTGGTGGCCGAAGCACCTGTGGCCCAACAATCGGTACTCGACTATGCTTCCGATCACCCCGCCGCACATGCTTATCGCCAACTTGCCCAAGAAATCATCCAACGAGGAGAAACCAACAATGCCTGAGCGTGATGACAAAAAACGCGCATCCTTACGCGGACGTGGCTGGGAAATTATGCGTGGGCAAAGCGGCCCCGACGGCCCTAGCGACGACAGCATAGCACCCACACCTGAAGAAACCAACGATCTGTTTAGCATCGGCGGCTCAATTGGCCTAAACGAGCCTACAACAGTCTCTTTTGAGGATGCCAACATTCCGCCCCTGCCCGATGATTTTGCGGACTATGAACTAGACTTGTTGCCGCTTGATGATGAAGTGGCTGAGACAGTGGGGGGCCAAGCTGAACCCGTCGATCCAAACTGGGACTGGATCGAGACCTCGCATGAAACCCCACCCTATGAACGCGACACTACCGAGATACTCCCTTCTAGCCTAGAAACCGAAGAAATGGGCTCGACAGATTTGCTCTTTGCCTCATTAGGGGTTGTGCCAGAGGATACAGCAGTAGCTGACACCTCAACCGTGGTTATTACTGAAGGGGTGTATGATGTAGATATAAATATTCGACAAGCATCCGACACCG
>CAZLPC010000742.1:0-1667 GCA_964561305.1 uncultured Anaerolineae bacterium | reverse complement strand
GGGGCGATGCCTGCGTGCTCGCCCATGCTTTTTTCTAAAAATGTGATCTACTGAGCCTGCTTTTTAGTGGCTGGGGGCATACGCCAATGCCCCCGTTATGATCATCACTGATTTGCGTTAGTACGGTGCGGGGTGTTGTTGGGTGGCGCGGGCTAATTGGCGCGTAGAAATGCGAAGGTTTGCGCCGCCTTGCCCGTTGCGTTGGGTTGCACCCCACAGGGGGTCATGAAAAATGAAGGTATCGTCTCCCTCATAGCCGTGTACCACAATCCAATGCAGGCCTTGATCCAAGCCGGTGCTGAGGTGCGCCTCGCTATAATCCAAGTCCAGATAGTTCACTAGCAAAATGACGGCCCGCCCATTGGCAATGGTGGCGCGAATGTCGGCAAGGCGCGTGGCATCCATATTCAGCAAGCCCAGTTGCAAGTTAAACCGCGCCGCAAGGTTGACCAAGGCCTGCGCGGTGGTGCGCGCGCTACGGATGTTGGTGAGATCAACCACTTGGGTATTTTTATGCTTGTCGGGGGCATAAAAGCGCATCAACATCAGCAAGCAGGCCTGCCCACAGTCGAAGCCGCCCGGCGCATTGGCCCCCAATTGGCTGACCCACGGCACCGCCAGCGTATGATTTTCGCCCAATTGGGGCATCTTCCGCAACGCCAGCATAATCTGGCGCTTTAGGTTGTTGCTGATGTTGGGCAGGCGCGGGATGGGCTCGCCGCGATAGGCACTTTGGCGCTGGTTGGCAATGGCGGCCAAGCCCGCCGCTTCTATCAGGTCAAAATAAGTCTCCGTTTGGTTTTCTTGGCGGGCTGCTTCAAAAAAAGCGTTAATAATTTGCTGATTGGTATACTTGCCTACGATGGGATCATCGGTGGGGGTGCTGGCAGCCGCACCTGTTTTTAGCTTGCCATCTAGCGCGTCTTGAATCAGTTGGCGCTCTTGGCGCGTGAGGCCGGGCAATTGGCTAATTGAAATGCCGCGATAGTTGGCGTTGGGGCTGTGGATCAGATGCTCGAGGCCGGCGCTTTGTACCCATTGATCATCGTTCTCGCCGACAAACTGGGCAGCGCTGGCGATTGCATCTAACAGTTTTTGGTTGCTGAAGGGGAACTCGCGGGTGGTTTCGTCTTCGCCGGGAATTACGATTTTTTGCAGGCTCCGGAACTCGTTGGGCCCCAGTGTGCCCAGCCGATAGAACGACACGCCGTCGGCCCCGTGTCCGCGCAGGGCCGCGTCGCCCGCTTCGGCAATATCTTCGGGGTCGCCCAAATTATAGGCTTGCAACATGGGGATAATGGGCTTGTTATAGCGCCCTAAGGCCGTATAGGCATTGTCGAGGGCGGCCGTTGGCCGTGTCCCGAACTCGGCATGATAGACCATCGGGTGTAGGCTATTGACGAAGGGTAGCCATTGGCTGATGTGAATGTCGCGGGGGTGATTGCCACGCGCATCTATGCACAGCCCAATATGAAAGCCCACCGGCGCACCCCGCCGAATCAAGTCGCCCATATCTAGCGCGGCTTGGGGCCCACCCCGAAAATAGTTGCGTCCCACTTCTACATCTAAAATCATCGAGCGCAGCCCTGCCACACGGCAGGCCTCAATTATCAGGCGGCTTTCTAGCGGCACATTAAGCCCTTGGGGGATGGCCCACGCATGGACGG
>CAZLPC010000741.1:0-1681 GCA_964561305.1 uncultured Anaerolineae bacterium | reverse complement strand
AAATGCCCGAACCCATGGCCAACCGCGTAATTGAAATACTCAATCGTCATGGGTTACAAACCGGCATCATTCCATCAGAACAAGATCCCCCACCGTTCCAATTTCAATTGTTGGTGATAGATGACTCTTTTATTGTGGCCCAAAGCTATAGCGTTGAACCTATGCGCGGCAGAATGCCACAGTAACTACCGATATAAAACATATCACATCTTCATCATAAGGGAGAATCTTATAGAGTTGGATTGTGGTGGGCCACCACAAAAGCCATGGCTTGGGTGTTGGTGTGGCTTAGGCTAATGTCCCACTCGTTAAGGCCCAGTTGTGTTGCTAGCTGGTGGGCTTCGCCATATAACAGAAGGGTTGGGCGTTTGCGCTCATCGGCCAAAATTTCAATCTCGACCCAGCGTACATCACCAATGCCTGTACCCAATGCCTTAGAAACGGCCTCTTTGCCGGCCAAACGTGCCGCCAAGCTGGGCAAGCGCCCGCCACAATACACCTGTTCTGCGAGGGTAAAAAAGCGATTGAAGAAACGTTCGCCATGGCGTTCAATCGCCCGTTCTACCCGTGCAATGTCAATTAAATCCACACCAACGCGCAACATCATCACTCGCTATTTGGTTGTAAAGAAGCATCCGCGAAAAAATCCAAGATATGCTTGGCCAGCATAGGCCCTTGTGGGTCTTGTAAAAAGTGGCCACCCTCAGCAATCTCAATATAGCTGGCATGAGGGATAAGCTGTTGAAAGAAGGGTGCCCCCCGTCCCAAAATTGGGTCATCGGTGGCAAACATTATGAGGGTCGGTTTTTGCCATTGCGCGAAGTCTTTGCGGGCTTGCACCATAATTTGAGCAATGGGGTCTTCAGGTGTGGTCGGAATCATCAGTGGCCAAACGGCGGCCCCTGCCTTATAATCATCACTAGGAAAAGGCGCATTATAGCCTGCGATAATCTCGGCGGGTGTGTCTGGGGGTAGTGCCTGTTGCATAATGGCATCAATTGGCAATGCTCTACCAGCTTGTTCCACCATGGCCCGCCATGCCTTAAACCCCCGCGAGGTGATTGGCTCGCCGATAGGTAAAAATGTATTCAAAATAACCAAGTTGGCAATCCGATCCGCCATTTTGCTAACGGTCGGCAAGCCAATGAGGCCACCCCAATCATGGACAATCAGCGTTATGTCACGCAGATCAAGCGTTTCGACGACATGCAGCAATGTTTGTTGATGCAGATCGAAGCTGTATTCATCCATTTCAGTATATTTATCAGACTTGCCGAAACCGATGAAGTCGAAGGCCACCACACGGTGTTGCTCGGCTAGCGTTGGGATCATCCGCCGATATAAAAACGACCAAGTTGGCTCGCCATGCAAGCACAAAATGGGTGTGCCTCGGCTTTCATCAAGATAATGAATGCGTTTGCCTTCCCATTCTAAATAGTGTGGTGTAAAAGGAAAGTCGGATAGGTTTTCAAAGCGTTCGTCGGGGGTACGGATAATCGGCATGGGGATAGTTCACTTTCTAAATAATTAAACAACGATGCAAAAAGAGGATACCGCAGGGCATCCTCTCTCACAAATTAACAAAACTGATAATGAATGGCTATTCTGCTTGACCGTTGGTATAACCGCGCCCTACACCCCGATAGATAAAACCAAATTGGCGCATCTTATCAGGATCATA
>CAZLPC010000740.1:0-1681 GCA_964561305.1 uncultured Anaerolineae bacterium | reverse complement strand
CGGCATAGCCACTGGTGTCGTTTTCAAACAAGGCAAATTGGGCATTGGTAATTAAAAATTTGCTGATGTCATAGGCCCCCACCGCCACCACTTGGCCCTCCAACGACACATAGTCATCGTCGCTTTCCCAACTGTCGCGCACTAGGCGCACCTCGCCTGCGGAAACTTTGCACCAGTCAAATGGATCGGGCAGCATTGCCAGCGTCGGAATTTTCATTTTCTACTCCCCAAAAAATATGTTGTCAGGCTGTCGTTTACGTGATCTACCATGTGGCCCTAATCACGCGCAGCCAGTTGCCAGTTGCTATTTTTTCAAGATCCGCCCTATCATAGCCCCGCGCTTGCAAGCCCGCTATCAACAATGGCAAGCCCGCCGCATCTTTCAGCGCTGCCGAGATGCTCGTGCCGTCAAAGTCTGATCCCAAGGCAACATGCTCAATGCCCATGCGCCCCACCATATAATCAATGTGGTCGAGAATATAGCTATAGGGCGCTTCGGGATCAAGTTTTGAGTGGGGATGCACCATCATTAATGAGAAATTGACCCCCACCACCCCACCCGACACAGCGATGGCATCCAATTGGGCATCGGTTAGGTTGCGCGGCACCGCTACCAAACTGTGCGCAGAGCTATGTGTGGCCACCAACGGCGCATCCGACAACGCGGCCACGTCCCAAAAGCCTTTTTCGTTAAGATGCGAGAGATCGATCAAAATGCCCAGTTGGTTGCACGCCCGCACAAGCTCTTTACCCGCCGCGCTGAGGCCGGGGCCTACATCGGGGCTGCCCGGAAAAGTAAACGGCACGCCATAGCCAAAAGCATTGGGGCGGCTCCAGACCAGTGTAATCGAGCGCACGCCCCGCGCATAATAATCGGCCAAATTGCTAAGGTCGGGCGCGATGGCTTCGGCCCCTTCAATCTGCAACACCAACGCCAACACGCCCGTTTGCAAGCAGGTTTCCAGTTGGTCGGCGTTGCTTACGATAGCCGCCCGCCCCCCCGCTGCTGCCGCCAACGCATAGGCTCGCTCGATCATCTCATCGGTAAAGGTGCGGGCGCGATCGCTGTCAATCGCCCCAAATTCTGGAAAACGATAACCGTCGGCAGTGCGCTCGAACCCTGCCATCGGGTTGGTATCTTCATCTTGGCTGGTATAAATGGCAAAAAAACCACCGCCCAAGCCGCCTTGTTGGGCGCGGGGCAGATCAATGTGGCCGGTGGGCCGCCCTTCTAAAAAGCCCGCCACGTAGTCAACATCGGGGTGTTTCAGCATGGCGGTCAATACGTCGTTGTGTCCGTCAAAAATGATCATCTGGTGAAGCCTTTGGTTGGTAGTTGGTAGTTGGTAGTTGATAGTTTTCAGCTACGGTCGCATCGCGTTAAAACACGGTGCTTATTTGGAAGTCCACTGAAGTGGACTGCTGGCGCACGCTTTCAGGTCAGCACTGGGTTAAAACCCAGTGAAAGCGCTGTATCGGGACGGCGCAGGGCGGTCATCAACTGGGCCATGAAATGAAGATTATGCAGCGTATAAAAGCGCCGATGCAAATCGTCCCCAATCTTAAACAAATGGTGCAAATAGCCCACCGAATAGCGCTGGCACACCGGACAGCTACAAAATTCTGAAATGGGCAAATCGGTCTTGATCTGCTTCTTGTCATTAGGATACATATAAGCAAA
>CAZLPC010000739.1:981-1682 GCA_964561305.1 uncultured Anaerolineae bacterium | reverse complement strand
TTCAGTGTGGCCACTTACCTCAACAAACGCCTCATCAATTGACAGTTGCTCGACTAAAGGGGTCAGGTTTTCGAGGAGTACCATTACTTGGGCCGACATCTCGCGATAGGCCCCAAAACTAGATTGCACGATCAGCAGTTGCGGGCACAGGCGCAAGGCATGGCTCATGGCCATTGCCGACCGCACGCCAAATTGTCGGGCCGCATAGCTGCAAGAAGCCACTACGCCGCGATAATCGGGATGATTGCCGACGGCAAAAGGCTTGCCCTTTAGGGTGGGGTTATGCAATTCCTCGACCGCGCAGAAGAACGCATCGAGATCAACGTGTAAAATGCTCCTGAACATATGTTCAGTTTAGCACAGATTTTGTCATTTTTAGCCTAAAACACCAACGCCTATCGAAGCAAGGCTGCACCGCCGCTTAAGGACGGTGCAGCCGCTATAAGCTATTTTTTCCAACTGGCGTTTTGGGGGGTATAAAAAGGTAGTTCGTCGAACATGCTTTGGGGGGCAAAAGCCAAGCCCACCATAGACGGGCCGGTGTGGGCCCCCAATACGGGCGACATTTCAATAGGATCGCGCCATGTGCAGGTATAAATTGGCTCGATTAGCCCCCGCAGAGCAGCAATGCCGTCGGGATTGTGACCATGTACCAGTTGAATGTGCAAATGTGTGCCAGCCGGATACAAGGTCTGCATATA
>CAZLPC010000739.1:0-971 GCA_964561305.1 uncultured Anaerolineae bacterium | reverse complement strand
GCATATAATCTATAAGACCCTTATAGGCGTTTTTGATGGTGCGGGCGCGGCCAATTTGATCATATTTGCCGCTGGTATGATTCACAAAGATAAGCGGCTTCAGGTTTAGCACATTGGCCACCAACCCCTGCAAATGGCTGATGCGCCCGCCATGTACCAAATATTTCATTTCGTCTAAGGTGAAAATGCTATGGCACTGGGGCAACATTTTATCCAGCATGGCGACAATCTCGGCTTTGCTGTGGCCTGCTTGGGCCGCCAAAGCCGCCGCCTCAATTTGCCAACCATAGGATGCCGACAAATTGCGCGTGTCGTACAGTGTAATGTCTGCGTCCTCGGTCATTTCAATTGCGGTTTTAGCGGCATTATACGTTCCACTTAGGCCCGATGACACGCATAGTACCAGCAAATCACGCTCGTTATGGGTATTGAGGACTTCTTGAAAAACTTCAACATAGTCGCCGGGGGCGGGTTGAGAAGTAGTAGGGAATAGGCCCGAAGCCGTCAGTTTTTCGTAAAATGCAATGCTGCTGATGTCGCGCCCATTGCGCAGGGTTTCGTTGCCCAGTGTAATGGTTTGCGAGATCATGGTTACGCCCAGTTCTTCCCAGCGCCCAACGGGCAAATCGGCAGCACTATCGGCAATAATACGCATTTTTTAATGTTCCTTCATTAATTCAATTATCAATAGATGTATCATGTAGTAACACAAAGCATAGCAAGCAGATGCGGTTGTGCAAGGATTTTGACTGATTTTGCTAACCGCAGAAAACAATTGACGATCTCTGCTTGATCTCGCGTTCAATTTATCGTAACGTTATCGTAACGCTCGTGTATTATAGTAACGAATAATGATAAAGTTCATAAAGGATGTGTAGACGATGAAAAAGTTCCTGCTAGCAACCCTAACGACCCTTGTTGTGACGGCCGCTCTAGGCATTGGATACATCAATTTTGGTGCAAGCGCCGCC
>CAZLPC010000738.1:0-1684 GCA_964561305.1 uncultured Anaerolineae bacterium | reverse complement strand
CGCCCGATTATACAGCCGTGACCTTACGGATGAGCCGTAAAGACTATGGCCGCTCTCAGTTTCAGTTGCGGTGGGGGTCTGAAGAAGAAAAACACAGCGACATGTGGCTAAATGCCCTGTTGTTTAGCGGCCAACGCTCTCCAGAATGGGTACACGAGTACAAAAAGTCACTGCGCGAGCGCGAATGGGACACCCCATGGGAAGACATGATTCATGGCACGTTTTATGTCGTGTTTCAAGAACGCGCCACCCAACTGAACTATCTCAACACAGCCATCATTGCATCGGGCAAAAGCGAAAACCCCGCCCATGCCAACGACATTGATCCGATTTTGGTGCAAGCCGCCCAAACCATCGCCGTAGACGAAGCAGCGCATTATTCGTTTTTTCTTGAAATTGGGCGTTTATTGATGTACTATTATCCCGCCGAGTCTATTCAGGCCATTTGGAACATCATCAATCATTTTTCGATGCCCGCCATTGACCTCATCCCCAACAGCGAGCATATCTGGCAGCAATTTAATGATAGCCATGTGTTTACAGCTCGCCAATTTACCGGCGATGTGGTGGCCACGGCCCTTAGCAATTTGGGTTGGGAAAGCCGCAAGGCGCTCTCGAAGGGTATTAAGAACAACCGCCTTGTGCCCGACGAAAACGGCAACCTCTATAGCAGCGCCATTTTCGACGAATTTAGCTATGATGCCGTCGAAAAAGCCGTGCGGAAACTGCATGACAAAGTGGCCGATTATGAAAAACTGATGGGCCTGTATGCCATTGACCCCACCGTGTTTGTACCCAGTGGAATGCCCGTCCAAAATGGCACACACAGCGACACCCCCGCCGAATAGTCCCCACCAAAAAGGGCGCATGTCTGCGCCCTTTGGCCATATTTAATTAAGCTGGTTCGCCGCGCAGATAGGCAGCTGTTAGCGAGTGTTCGCTGGCCAGCAGTTGGGTGGGCGTGCCTTCAAACATCACTTGTCCACCCTTCGTTCCGCCTTCTGGCCCCATGTCAATAATCCAATCCGCGTTTTTGATGATGTCTACGTTGTGTTCAATCACAATAACGGTGTTGCCCGCATCGGCCAGTTGATCCATGATCGCGAGTAGCTTGCGGGTGTCGGATTTATGAAGGCCGGTGGTGGGTTCGTCCATCACATAGATGCTGCCTTGTTTGTGCAACTCGGTGGCTAGCTTAATGCGCTGGCACTCTCCCCCAGAAAGTGTGCTAAGGGGCTGCCCTAGCGACAGATAGTCTAGCCCGACATCGCACATGGCTTGCAGCTTGCCGACCACTTTCTTAATCTTGAAGAAATCGAGCGCCTGTTGCACCGTCATCTTCAGCACATCAGAAATAGATTTGCCATCGAGGGTATAGGTCAATACTTCATCTTTGAAGCGGTTGCCTTCGCACACTTCGCACGGCGATTTGATCTCGCCCAACGCCGCCAAATCGGTATAGACCACGCCCAAGCCCTGACAATTCTCGCAGGCCCCTTCAGAGTTGAAGCTGAACAACGACGCGCTGACATCGTTGGCTTTAGAAAAGGCCTTGCGGATGTCGTCCATCACGCCTGTATAGGTGGCGGGGTTAGAACGTGTCGAGATGCCCACGGGCGATTGATCGATCACGACGGCGGCGGGATGTTGCTTTAAGAACGCCTGATGAATGAGCGAGCTTTTG
>CAZLPC010000737.1:0-1687 GCA_964561305.1 uncultured Anaerolineae bacterium | reverse complement strand
ATTGCCCCTACAAACCGCACGGCCACGCCATTCTGTAGGGGCGACCCTGCGTGGTCGCCCATGTTTTTTCGCGTGGTCGCCCACTTCTAAAACGGCCTCTAAGACGCTCCTCAGCAACCATCCACATAGCTTTCGTTGCCAAAGATACGCCGCTTAGATATTGGCAAAACGCAAGCCTTCACCCTTCCGCCTTTACGGCGTTGCACACCAGACACGTAGAACTTGCTAGCGCAAAATTTATACTTTAAACGATAATAGATGAATCTTTCTGACGATTGTACTCTTTCGAGTATGCAAGGATACATTTATTACCATGGCCAATACAATTATTGTACGATGCGAACAATGTGGAAGAGCCAACGAAATTGATGCGCGGCGTGGCGGGGAATGCGAAGCCTGCGGACATTTGTTGATTCCCCCCACCCCATCCCAACAGCAGCCTTTTCAGCAACAACAAATACCCTCCGTACCACAATCACCTATTCAGATCAATATTGGTGGCTATCCCGGCCAAGTAACACCAACAACCAACTCCGTCAGTTCATTCAGTAGCTGTGTTGGATCAATCGTCTCACTTGTTATTGTGGGCTCTATTTTGCTTGTGGCGGGCTTTGCTATTTTTGGTTCTGAAAGCATAGAGGCTCCTTCGTTTATAGAGAGCCTCAGCCAAAGCATTGGGGTATCCACAAGCAATGTCCCCGATTTGCGCGTGAGTTTATTAGCCGAGTCAGACTTTGGCGGCGTAGACGCGATGGCACTTAGCCCTGATGGGCGCTGGCTGACCTATAGTGAAGACGCGGGTATCAGAATCTATGATCTACAATTAAATCGTCTGGTTGGCACAATCACCATTGGCAATTTTTCGGCATCCGGATTGGGTTTTAGCGCCGACAGCACGCATCTGTTTAGTAATGAAGGCAGTAGTATTCGGGAATATAATATCGAGACCCGCCAACTGGTACGCGAGTATGATGAGACCTTGATTGGCCAAATGTTGGTTAATAGCGCTGGCACTTATGCGTCGGTGCGGTTGGTGCGCGATGATGTATTTGCCGTAATGGATTTAACGACATTTGAGATTGTGGCTCAGGTTCCTGAGATTTCTAACTTGGGTTTGCCAACAGTTTTCGTAAGTGCTGAAAGTGACTATGCGATGATCATACATTCCGATGCCTATCGCTTGGTAGATTTAGAGCGCAACCGCGATATTTTACTGGGATTTAACAAGGTCAATAGTGCGGCATGGAGCGCAGAAGAAGACATACTCTATGTCAGCGCCGATGGTGGCGTGCATCAGATCACTATCACCGAAGGCGTGCCTACCGTAGAGCGCCAATATACCATCCCCCAAAGCATTTACACACTCTCTAGCGAGCCAATCGCCACTTCTTATAGCGGCGATTCAGTAGTGCTAATTTTGACGGGCATCACCGAGTTTTATCGCTATGATGCCGCCGATAGCGAAGCGAAAGGACAAGGCAAAACCCAAAATTTCATTCGTGAGATGGTAGTAACCGAGGATTTTGTGATTACTGCCGATGTATTGGGCCGCATTCAGCGTTGGGACAATCCCTAGCCCAATAGGCTTTTTGGCCGCTCGAAAACGGGTTTTTCTTGGGCGTTCACATAGCCATTGCCCCTACAAACCGCACGGCCACGCCATTCTGTAGGGGCGACCCTGCGTGGT
>CAZLPC010000736.1:0-1688 GCA_964561305.1 uncultured Anaerolineae bacterium | reverse complement strand
GAATTGGCAAAAGCAGACATTGGCTAAATCGTCATTTTTACCGCCATACGCAATGTTGGCGGGCCCAGTGTGTCTTAGCCCGCCGACAACTAGGCGCTGGCTTCGGCGGGCATAATCAGCACCGCATCGCCGACCGCAATGGGGCCGCCCACCACCACCCGCGCCATAATGCCCAACGCATCGGGCTGTTGGGCGGTGGGGTTGGGTTGGCCTTGAATGGCCTCGAAGCGCACGCACCCCTTGCGGAAATCCGTCATCTCGACCACCGCCACCGCGCCCAATTGCAGCCGATCCCCCGCTTGCAATGCCGCAAGGTCTACACCGTCAATCATCAGTTGCTCGCCCATCATGCCCGGCTCTACACGATACCCCTCGGCTTGCAATTTACTGAGCTTGCGCTGGCACATAATGTTAAGCTGGCGGGTGGGATGGCCGCCTTTTACGTCGCCCACAATGCCCTGCCCCACCGCTAACTCCGCGGCTTGCACCGCCACACGGCTATACTGATCGGCGGGGCGGGTCTCGGCATCGTGTGGCTTATACACAATCGAAACGATGGACATCACTCTGCCCCCACAATTTTCGCCAACATCCGCACATAAGCCGTCATGTGAATTTGCAATTCTTTAAGTTCTTTACGCGCATCGGCATGAAGTTCCCATGCCCGCTCATGATCGCGCACCGACTTATGGACGGGCCGCTTTTCTTCATGATCTTTCAACAGTGGATGCCACTTGGCCGTAACAGGGCGCACGCCGTTGTTCAGCATTTTAATGGTGATGGGCCCCAACGACTGTGGCCCGTCGGCAATGGCCGGCCCGGCATCGCGCAGAATATCGCGGGTAATCTGAAACAAGTTATATAGAGAGGTCAGGGCCTCGCGCAGCAACCCATCATCATCCCCCAATTGTTGCACCACAATGCGCGTCTCAAATTCTACATACAGCTTCCATGCCGCCAGTTGTTGGGCTTCATTCACAATAAAATCCACCTCATCCACCCCAAACGGCAAATTCATTTGAATCCGAACTGGTTTAAGCGACATCTTAACGTTCTCCTTTTAGGCGTTCATAAACGCGAATCATGGCCGTAACAAATAAGGGATCAGCAACTTGCAACCCCTCTGCATAAGATACCCACTCTGCCCCTGCGCCCGCTTCCCACTCGCTGCCGTCGCCTTCAATGGCGTTTTGGGTGCGGCCCGTCACGTCCACCCCATACAGTTGGGCCAAGGTGTCTTCTTGCTTAGAGGGGTACACTTGACCCAGATCGATCATCTCGTGGGGCGACACCACATAGCCCGCTTCTTCGGCCAGTTCGCGCACACCACACGACACCATATCTTCGTCGGCAGTGGGACCGCCTGTGATGCTATAGCGAGCCGGCTGCATATCGGCTTTGACAGTGTGGGCGGAAGCATGGGCAGGGCAAACCTCGATGCGGGCTAAAAATTGCAAGGTTTGGCCTTGTACCCGAAACGGCACAACCGCCACCAAGCGGCCTTGCGTGCGGGCCATGTGCATAAAAACATAGCCTTCGCGGTCAATGAGGTGCAAAAAAGGGCTGTCTTGGAAGATTGGTTTATCCACGCGGGTTATCACACCTTTCTGGGCTGTCAACTGATCTTTGGTTGATCATAGCCCAAAGTGATGAAAATCGTCAACTCATTGGCCCCCGTATCAATGGGG
>CAZLPC010000735.1:0-1693 GCA_964561305.1 uncultured Anaerolineae bacterium | reverse complement strand
GCAGATGTTCGGGTGCAGCCAGACTATCGCCCATTCCAAAAACCTGAATGATGGTGCGCCCTTCAGCATTCCGCCGATACTCATGCACAACACGCTGCTGGTCATACACTGTCCAGACCAGCGTTGCGCCCGCCTCTAAATAAGCGGTGGCCTTCGCCACAATGGTGTTAGCGCTTTCGCTTGGTGAAATGACCTCTACGGCAATGTCTGGTGCGCCATCAAAGACAATTGGATCATCGCCGCCGGCCCGTTCAAATCGAATAAACGCCGCGTCGGGCTGGCGCACCGACCCATCATTCAAGCGATAGCCCCCGTCGGCCCCCGTCACCATGCCCAGACGCGGGGTGCTAGAGGCGTTGGCATTCCCCAACAACCGAACAATTTCGGCGGCCAGATTGGTGTTACGCTTGTTCGACACCATGTGCGGGGGAACTCCTTTTTCGACCAGCCGCCCCCCCACCAACTCCACACGCCGATCCGCAAAGCGCGGGTCTTCCATCAAACGCTGGTAGTCATCTATGCTGAGGTTTTCTAGGCTAAAGGGGTCGGTTTGGGGATTGATGGTTTCGGTAAGATTTTTAAGGTGGGCCATGGTCTATCCTTGTGCAATCAACGTTATAGCCACTATTGTAGACGGTTTTGCACCGCTTGGCTAGCCGGCCCGCTGGATGCTGCCTTGCCACCAGCGCCCGATGGCCGATAATATAGGGGTATGATGTTATTTAAGAAAGGATCACGAGATGACTACTCCCACCCAACCAGCAATTTTGGCGCAGGTGCGGCGCAAGGGTCTGCGCTGTGAGCTTTGCGGCCACAAAAAGTTGAGCATTACGGCGGTGAATGGCCAAATCATCACCGACCCCGCCCATGCCGACCGCGCCTTGCAAACACTGCCCGACACGCCCAACGCGCCCACGCTGTCGTTGGGGTGCGACCAGTGCGGCCATCAGATGCACCACCCCGCCGCCGAGTTGTTGCCCGCGCCCGGCCAAAACTACGTTGCTTCCTCGGCGGCCATCAACTGGGCGGTGCTGGCATTGGTGGTGGTAGGCGTTGCAGTCGGATTGGTGGCGGTGGTGGCCGAGCAAGTATTAGAGTCAGAAAATGGCGCAGAGGCCACCTTGTTTTGGCCCAGCAGTTCCGCCGAATTGGTGGGGCAAACCAACACGCCCCAATTGGTGGTTTTGTTTGCCGATGATTGCGCGTGGTGTCGGGGCAATCACTCGGCGGCCCAAGCCCTCGCCCGCCAGCAAACGCCATCGGTGCGCCTGCTCTATCTCAACACCAGCACGCTTTCAGAAGGCCAATTGGCCCGTTTTGATCGGCATGAGGAAACCTTGCCCGCGTTTTATGTGCTAGACAGCGGCGGCGCGGTGCAAGCGGCAACATGGGGCAACCCCACCATAGACGAACTGGCGGCGCTATTGGCGCAGTAGCACAAATGGTCCTTTTGGGCTACTTGAGTGGCCACCAAATAGGTCTAGTGGCGGATACATGGGGGGTGCGGAACGTTTATGCTCATCATTGACAACAAGCATGAAAACATGAAGGAGCAAGGGATATGGTGCAAGATTTTTTTGATTTTATTGGGGTGGCCGGGCTGATCATTGGCGCAGTTATCGCCGTGACGGTGATGTTAGTGATCGCCAGCAATATCTTGCGCGACCGCCAGATGGGTGTGCCGCCCGATATG
>CAZLPC010000734.1:0-1696 GCA_964561305.1 uncultured Anaerolineae bacterium | reverse complement strand
TCGGGTAAGGGCTGGCCGTCATCATCTAAAACCATTATTGCTGTGTCAGGAATTGGTGGCCCACACGAAACATTGGTTTGCGCAGTGGGCAGATCATCGGCACAAGGCGCGGCAAATTGTTGCCCTTCCAGCGCGGCCCGATCCACCACATCAAGGCGCGGATAGTGTCCGATGGGGGTTTGAGTGACAGCAAATGTATTTTCGGCCATGGCATAGGATACACCGAGTTGTTGTGGGGTAAGGCCAAGCGCGGCAAAGCGTTCTAAAAATAGCAGATGGCTGGAATGATAGACAGGTTCTGAGCAGTTGATGAAGGCCCGCATGGTGGCCAGCGAGATACCTTCTAAATCGCGTTCTCGAATGCGCCGCGCACAGTGGTTATAGGCAAAGTTTGGCAGCCAACACAGTGTGCCGCCATAATCACTGATGGCGCGGAGCAACATAGCAGGGTGCTGTACCCAATCGAACGGCGACATCAGCACCAAGGGGATGCCTTGCACCACTGGTAACAAAAAGCCTGCAATCAGGCCCATGTCGTGATACAACGGCAACCAACTTACAATCACATCATCCGCCGACAGTTGCAGCGCATCGCTATAACACGCCAATTGATTGAGAACGGCTTCATGCGAGAGTGCCACACCTTTTTGTAGACCCGTTGTACCGCTAGAATGCTGCAAAAATGCGATCTCATTGGACGCGGCCGGTATTAAATTGGTATTTGTGATGGCAACTGTTGCCAGATCAACCGCGCCTAGCACTGGGCAACTGACCCATTCGGCTAATATGGGCGCAAATTCAGTCGTTGTGAAGATTAATTTGGCGTTGTTATGGTCAACTAGGGTTTTAATTTGTTGGCTATAAATGCCGCGATCTAGTTTTTCAGTGAGCGGTGGCAGCATGGAAGGGATTGCACCCATTTGCAGTGCCCCCCAAAACAAATAGATTCCCGTCAGACTTTGCTCGTGGGCAATGATGATGGTATCGCGGGGGTGCAGGCCCTGTTGGTGCAAAAAATGGGCCGCTCTAGACACTGCTTCCCAAAAATCAGCGCGACTAATGATGATTGGCGCTTGGCCGGTTTCCAGATAAATGATCGCGGGTTGCTGTGGGCTGGCAGCGTCCAATGTCCGCGCCGCTAGCAGCGTCTGAAAACGATGGCGGGTGTTGCGTCCTAAGATCATAATTTTTAGCCTTGCAGTACCCGTGCTGCCATCAAATCGAGGGTGTCCATTTTAGCCACGGTCAAGTCAGGATCAGGAATATAGACATTAAACTCATTTTCAATAAAAACGCCCACTTCGGCCAGTGCAAAAGAATCAATTAGACCACCACTGACAATACGTTCATCGTCGGCCAATGGATAGTTGGGATCGCGCATGAGGTGGGCGGTGATAAACACACGCAATTGTTGTCGTATTTCTTGTGTGGTTGCCATGTTCTTTAGGCTCCTTGCTGGATGGGCAAAATTCTGCTTCATCATAGAGAGATTAATACCTGCCGACAAGATCGAACCATTAATTCACAGCCGCACTCATAACCAGTAGACTATAATGGATCAACAAACAGCATAGAAAGACACTCACTATGTTAACCGATAACGATGGCAATCATTATTTTACGGCGCTCGATCTCTATCATATTGCCCAAGACGTGTTGGGCCGCGAACCCGATGTGCGCGATCCACAACTGTTGA
>CAZLPC010000733.1:0-1697 GCA_964561305.1 uncultured Anaerolineae bacterium | reverse complement strand
TGCCGCCGCCGAAGGCTTGGGCTATATTGAAGATGTGCGCGTGATCCCTGTGTTGCAAGATGCCCTTAACGATCCGGCAGAGACTGTGCGCGATGCGGCGACGGCCGCCTTACGTCGTTTGGGTCATCAGATCTAGCTAGAAATCTAGCACGCTTCTAACACCGGCCTTGCTTATTTGGGCCTATAATAATCCCTAAGCGGACGGCAGTCCGTTTCTTAGCCGTATCAATGCCCAACAGAAAGAAAACATGATGAGCATCAATCTCGATGATTTGATCGTAAAAGACAACCCAGAAGCCAAGCGCTATGAAGCCAAGCTGCCCGATGGCAAGCTGGCGATTATGGAGTATATGTTGGCTACGGGGCGTATTATTTTCACACATACCGAAGTACCCGTAGAGTGGGAAGGCCACGGCATCGCAAACAAAATGGCTCAAGTGGTGCTGGATGAGGCCCGCACAAAGGGGCTACAGGTGATGCCGCTGTGCCCCTTTGTGAAGGCCTATGTCGCACGCCACAAGGCCTATCATGATATTGCATTTGGGTTTGGCGCAAAGCCTATTTTATAGCCCTAGCGCCCATTGTTGTGTATGTTGCCATAGCGCGAGAGCCAATAGCGCCCGCTTTCCGCAAGGCTAGCCGCCATCAATGCCTTCAGCACGTCCAGCGCAATAAATGGCTTAATGCCGAAGTTATAAGCGGTTTCCCATGAGACACCCAGATATTGCTTCAGATAGGTCGCGCCAATAGCATATATAACTGCCACACCCACCATGGCCGCCAGCCAGCGCACCACTACCCATTCACGAATGGCCAAAAAGCCCGTCACGGCAGCCGCTATCGGGAAGCCATACAGATAGCCTGCCGTTGGGCCGGCTAGAGCCGCCGCACCCAACGCATTGGCATCTAGGGGCGCACCGCCAGCAATCGCCATTAAATATAGGACTTGGCTGGCGAAACCATCACGCGGGCCCAAAACCAAACCCGCCAATAGCGCCACCATCACCTGAAACGTAAACGGCACTGGCTCGTTGGGAATGCTGAGACGTGCGCCGACCCCCGTCAACAAGGCAAAAGAAACAATGGCCGCCACGCGCACCCATACCTGTTGAGCCATCGTCGAATTGGTTGTGTACAGCATCGGTGTTCCTCCAATTAAGCTGTAACAGATCAAAAGCCACCAATTTTGTGGTGACTTTAAGAGATTGTAGCGCTTTGGGATCGTTTTGACACCGAATTCTTCAAACATCATCTTAAATTGATGACATTTTGCCACGTAAAAAAACCGCGCCAAGACTTGTCTAATTTTCTAGAGCAATAGATTATCAATTATGAGTCGGAAAAAAAGGCCCCGTAAGATGGAAACTAAAATTAGAATATATGGCGCGGTGTGGTGTCCTGATTGTCAACGAGCAAAGGCGTTCTTAGAGGCGCACAACATCGGGTTTCACTGGATAGACATTGACGGCAACACCGAGGCCATTGATGCCGTCGAAAAGCTGAACAATGGCAACCGCAGCGTGCCGACCATTTTGTTTCCGGATGGCGCAATTTTAGTAGAGCCGTCGAACGCGCAACTGGCGGAACAACTGGGTATTGAAACCCATGCTAACCGCGACATTTATGATTTGATTGTGGTGGGCGGTGGGCCCGCTGGCCTAACCGCCGCTATCTATGCTACCCGCGAAGGCATTAGC
>CAZLPC010000732.1:0-1701 GCA_964561305.1 uncultured Anaerolineae bacterium | reverse complement strand
GCTGTTGGCTTCTGTTGCCGCCAGCAGCACCGCCACCGATATTATAAACGGTTATTATCCACTTTTGACACTGACTCCGCTTTCTGATCGCCAACTGGCCCGCAGCTATTTTTATGCGGTGTTGTGGCGGGTGCGGGGCGGCGTGGCATTATTGCTAATATTGATGGGATTTGTGGCGATGGGCACAGTGTGGCTGGCGGTGGTGGGCGATGTGCAAGCGCACCCCTTTACGCTGCTAATTTTGTGGGGCAGCTTGATCGTGCAATTAGTGGGCTGGTGTTGGGCTATGGTAGCGATTGGGGTGGCGGTCGGTCTGCGCTATCAATATCCGTCGTTATTGGGGCTTATAATGCCGCTTTTAACGCTGTTATTATTGGGGGGCAGCGCCTTCATCACTGCCCTACCCTTAATATTTTATGCCAATACACTTTCAAGATGGGATCTCTTGTTAATCATGGCGATCACACTTGCGCCCTATGTGGTGTTGCGGCTGGCTTTGTATGCGGGTGATTACAGTGCCCGCCGTACGTTGGAACTATGGGCCCACTAAAATATGTGCATGTTGCTTGACAATCTCCGAAAAACAAGTATCCTTGTAAAAAACCAACCAGTTGGTATGTAGGTATGAATGCGACTGAACTTCCGCCCAAAAAAGCCGCTTTACTAGAGGCTGCCATGTGGTTATCAATGGAAAAAGGCTTCAGCGCCACCACCATAGACGATATGTGCACCAAAGCTAGCGTCACAAAGGGTAGCTTTTTTCACTATTTCAAAACTAAAGAAGACATGGGCGAGGCGCTGCTGCTATATTATGAACAATATCGGCTACAACCATTTGCCGATATGGCCACAGTTGCCGACTTGCGCGAGCGTTTTAATGCCTATATTGATCTGACTGCCGAGTTTTACTCTGATCCACTACGCGGTAGTGCCTGTTTGGTGGCGGTTTTCACGCAAGAATATTCAGAAACAGTGCCACGTTTTCAGCAATTAGTAGAGGTACACTTCAATCGGTGGCAAAAGCGCATCGAGTTTGTGTTGCGCCCCCTTTTGTCCAAACACGCCCCCCATCTAGCCGACCAGTCTGGGGCCATTGCTCAACATTTCATTACGGTTCTGCAAGGGGCGTTGTTGCTGGCAAAAGCTCACCAAGACTATCGCATCGTATCTCATCAACTCATGATGTTTAAGCAATATTTTGCCTTGCTGCTGGACGCATAATTTGCCTGCCAGCAAAAATTTTTTATCTTCAGCTAGCATACCAATTGGTTGGTATGTAGAAAGTGCATCTTATGAACACCATTGGAACTCTGCCTTGGGCCCAACACACGAGCGGCAAGCTCACTTTTCGCAACAAGATCACCCTGTTGGCAAATTTAGTCCGCGCCCAAATCCAAAACTCGCGCCAAGTCAAGAAGAGCCTCGGGGGCCCATCGCCTGCGCCGTTTGATCTCGATACCATTCACATTCCAGATAGTGCGATTGCCCAACAAGCAATGGAACTGTGCGAAGAAGCCTCTAGTGCCGCGCTCTATTTGCATTGTATCCGCACCTATTTTTGGGGCAGCATTTTGGGCCTGCAAGATCGGCTGAAGTTTGATCCAGAGTTGTTTTTTGTGATCGCTATTTTGCACGATCTTGGGCTAACCGACACTTATAATGTACGCCAAGACTTGCACTGCTTTGCTCTTGAAGGAGGAG
>CAZLPC010000731.1:0-1705 GCA_964561305.1 uncultured Anaerolineae bacterium | reverse complement strand
TCGCTGTCTAAAATATAGTTGCCATTTTGAGGTGGCTTCAGGCGTGTGTTGGTGCTGTCCCATGCTTGTTCGCTGGTGGTGATCAGGCGCTCGACGCGCACCCCATCGGGCGCAAAAATCTCTAGTGACGAAGCCAAGGGCATGGTTAGCGCTGTTAGGCCCCGCGTGATCAGGCTGGCGCTCGACAAGCCGTCGCCCCGAATATCGGCAAAATGTGGCGAGTCATATTGAATGATTTGGCCGTTTTCGCTCACATCCAAAATCGTCAGGTTTTGAAAGTCCATCGTCACGCGGCTATCAATCCCCACACCATAAGCCGCCAACAGATCGGCCACGCCCCCCGTCACCGGCGCAAGGCTGATCCAACCCGTTAGCTGATCCACGCCAAACTGATAGCTGCTGGTGGTCACCAGCACTGTGCCGCCCAACATTAAATATTGGTCAATGGTATAGCGTTCAATTTGGGTCAGGTTTTGCGGATTAATCAACAACAGCAGATCAACATCGCCAGCAATGCTGCCCGTGGTCAAATCAATTTGGCGCAGTTCATAGTTGTCGGTTAAGATGCCTTGCACGCCCTGATAGCTTTGGGCGGTGGGCACTTGTTGGCCAAACTGATCGGTGCTGCTGGGGGGCGGTGTCCATACGCCAACCACGGGCAAAAAGCCGCCGCTAAAGCGCTTAATTGTGCCTTCAATCAGTTCTCTAAATTCTGGCTCAGTGGTGGCGGGCGCAAACCGAATCACCGCCGTTTGGCCATCTACCTCCAACACCCCGTGCAAATAGAAAATGCTGGTTCCGAAAAAGTCGGTGGCAAACGGCTGAATTTCATAGCGCTGTAGCAAGCTCTCTGGTGTTGCGGACGCATCGGGATCGCTAAGGTCTATGGCAGTATACTCGAATTGGCCCGTTGCATTCAGACTAGCCGCGATGCCTTCAAGAATGGTTGGCGTTTCGGCATAGGTTTCTGGCAAGCTGGCAGGTGTATAATACAGCGTCAGTTGGGCGGGCTGGTTCAGGTTTTGCAACACCGCATCTATGCTCTGAAAGCCACTTACCAAGCGCCGAATGCTGCTGGTCAGGTCATATTCTAGGTTGCCGAAGCGCAGTTCAACTTGGTTGTCGCCAAACTGATCCACCTCAATCAGATCGCCCACGCGCAAGACCGTATTTTGATCGCCATAGACCAACAAAATGTCAAAATAGAAGTTAATGATGGCCGTCTCGAAGCGCCCCGTCACTTGGCTGGGGGTGGGCCGAATGCCGTACACTTGTTCGGCTTCGGTCTCGGCGGCAGCATCGGTGGCGGGATCAATGATCTCTAGCGAAACGTTGCCATCGCCTGCAATTTCATACTCGCGCAAGGTGTCCTCTAGCTGCGGGATCAACGGCTGCAATTCGGGCAGGGTCTCGCGGCTGATATAAGCGCGGATGAGGACGGGTTCTTCTAGCTCGCGCAGGGTCTCGCGGGTAATGTCCGATAACGAGTAGATGCGGTTTTCGGTCAAGTCCAGCCGCGCCGTCCGCACCGGAAACAGCCACATATTCACCAACAGCGCATTCAGCACCAACAGACTAATACCCACGCTTAAGTTAAAGCGATAGCCGCGTGTGGCCGCGCCCTTGCCCCAGCGTCGGCTATCTAATGACAACACATTGAGGGCCAAAAAGGCCACGGTTATCGTCAGGAAATAGGTCAAGTCGC
>CAZLPC010000730.1:0-1706 GCA_964561305.1 uncultured Anaerolineae bacterium | reverse complement strand
AAGCTCATGCTGCCCTCTACGACAATGCCCCATTGTGCGCCATGGCTGTGTAGAGGGACGTGGGTTTCTTGCAAAAAATAAAAAAATATGGTCAGTCCGCTTTCAGAGCGCGACATATAGCCCAACACGCCTTCAAACGGCACATCGGCAAGCGGTAGGCGGGTGATAATGTCGGGAAAGCTCATGACTTTGGTTGCCTCCTGAAAAGACGTTTTTTTGATGTAGAAGCTTGTATGCAGACGCACAGCAACACAGAGACGTAGGGGTGTGGGGCTGTGCGTTTTGTTCCGGCAGAAATGGGTGGCAAGTTACCAATTAATAAGATAGGTGCGGTTGTTATAGGCGACAAGGCGGGGCATAGAATGAAATTGTTGGATATTGACGATGGCTTGGGGTGGGGCGAAACGCTCGGCGACGGACTGCAATAGCCCAAGCTCGAACTCATCGGGGTAGGGGGTGCGGGTGCTGACACACACCATACACGGCCCCTGCGGACACACCTGCCATGCATCGTTTGGCTGGCTGTGGGTAGTTAAATAGTCTTGCCCCAATTGGGCTAGGGCTGCGGCTACATCATCTACAGCGCTAAAGGGATAGGTGCGCCCAGCAATCATACCAACATTGACTATTTTCATGCCATATTGAGACAAGTCGTTTAGCAACAGCAGCCAGTCTTCGAGATCGTACCACGTTTGGGGCGCATCCATTGTAAATCCACGATTGCGAAGCGCGTTTGGGTTAATTTGCCACAGGCGACGGAGGGTGGGGGCTAGCCAATTGGCATGAATATGGGTGCGGGGCTGTGTTTGATGCATGTTGCTGTCCTGTCCATCTTCAATTTTACACAGAGTATCGTGCATCGGTATAGTGTTATCGTTGCATGTCATATCCCACTCACACATCGGCCAAGTGGGGGATATTTGATATATAGATGGGTCTTTGGGTAGTTGTTCTTACAGCAGCATAATAAAAGTGATATCTGGCAAAAAAATTAAGCAAAAACCAGCTTTTGAAACTACCCCGTCAACTTTTAAGTTAACGCTGATTTCATCATACATTATTTTTTTGAAGCTGTCATCTATACCAAGGGTACTATTAAGAGGGTGTCAATGCCACAATTCTGCTTAAAGGTTGGGCAAATTGTGGCATTGGGCAATATCAATTTGGCGTTAAGCGATGGCGTTAATGCCAGTTAGCTCGCGCCCAACAATGAGCATGTTAACCTCGTTAGTGCCTTCGTAGGTATAGATAATTTCGGCATCCATCATCAAACGGGCAATGTGGTTTTCAATCAAAATACCATTGCCGCCCAATGTTTCGCGGGCCAGTTGGGCCACATAGCGGGCTTTGCGGGCGTTGTTATATTTGGCCATAGAGAACATGGCATGATCAAAGTGGCCTTGCATGGCCATTTCGCCCATGCGGAAAACCAACAATTGCATAAGGCTAACTTCGGTGGCCATTTCGACTAGCTTTTGTTGGATCAATTGAAAGCCTGCAATGGGTTTGCCGAACTGCTCGCGCTCTTTGGCATATTTAAGCGCGGCCTCGAACATGGCGCTGGCAGCGCCAGCGGCCTCCCAAGCGACCCCATAGCGACCCATGCCCAACACCACTGCCGCATCGCGGAACGAACTCACGTTGGTGAGGCGGTTTTCGGCGGGTACGCGCACGTTTTCGATGGTGATATTGGCGTTTAGCACCGC
>CAZLPC010000729.1:0-1710 GCA_964561305.1 uncultured Anaerolineae bacterium | reverse complement strand
TAGCGGCGCTAGCCCCTAAATATCGGTGTGTACGCTTCGATGCCCGTGCTTTTGGACAAACAGAGTGGGACGGGCAACCTTTTTCGTTGCACGACACCGCATCTGATGCAATTGCCTTGCTAGATCATTTGGGGATTCAGCAAGCGGCTTTTGTAGGGATGTCTCAAGGGGGCTATGCACTGCTACGGATTGCGATCAAGTATCCAGAGCGTGTAAAGGCCGCTGTCTTCTTAAGCACCTATAATGGCATAGACACACCCGATGTCAAAGCAATTTATTACTCTATGCGGAATACATGGGCCGACAAAGGGCCAGACTTGTTGATTGAGACCTACCGCGACCTATTTTTGGGCAAAGATGAGCGCGGACTAGAATTATATAAAACGTGGGAACCTAAGTGGCGATCTGTTAGTGGCAAGGCCTTTATTGCGGCTTCTAACAATCTTACCGAGCGAGATGAAGTGACAACAGAGCAAGTGAAAGCTCATATCACCATGCCCACAATTGTTATTCATGGCGAGCAAGATCAAGGGATGCCCATTGCGCTAGCAAAAAATCTCTATGATATCTTGCCCAATGCCAAACGCATGGTTCCGATAGCGGGTGCGCCCCATGCCGCTAACCTCACAACACCCCATGTTGTAACCGAAGCCATTCAACAGTTTTTAGAAGAAGTTTACACCACTTAAGAATAAGAAAAGCAGCAGGCGCTCAGTTTTGAGCGCCTCTACGACTTAGGCAGGGCTGGGGGCATCGTCTTCTAATGTAGAGACCTGTACCGAATCGGTATAGGCTTTAATCTCTTTAAGTGTGCCAAATTCATTGCCAATGTGATCAATGGTATAGGCCGCCGCCGCCGCGCCAAGTTCTAAAGACTCGTCAAGTTGGCGTTTATTGATGCGTCCGATGAGATAGCCCGCTAGCAAGGCATCCCAAGCGCCGCTTGATGTACCTTGTGTTTCTTCGGGCAAACCCACAAACCAGCTTTGTTCTTCATCCACCAACACAGCCAGCCGATGCAGATCATCTACGATTAGTACACGCAAAGCGCCATCTGCTTGCAGCTTTTTGGCGCTGGCAACCAAACCTGCACTAGTACGGATAGGATAATTGAAATAGGCCTCTAGTTGCCCATTGGTCAGCATCACCAGTTCGGGTTCGGCTTTTAGGGCATGTTCTAGGGCTTTGCCATCTGTCACCAACACCACTTTTGCACCCGCTATTTGTGCAATGTCAATGAGATAAGCATAGGTATCGCTGGCAACTCCTTTTGGCAACTCGCCTGCAAAAACCACATAGTCGTTAGGACTGATAAGTTTTTCCAGCTTCTCGGCTAACAAAGTTACATCATCTGCCGCTAATGCGGCAGCGCGTTCGACAATACGGGTTTCACTATGGTTGCTGGTATCATAAATCACCACTTCGCTGTTGGTGTGGCTAGCGATGTTTAGAATGGTCTTGTCAAAAGACTCATCATTCAACAAGGACGTATAGGCGTGGCCGGTGGCATCATCGCCTAAAATAATGACAGCATTGGTATCACAGATCAGTTGATGACAAGATCGCGCAATGTTAAGGCCATGCCCAGCAGCATCTAAATGCACTGGCTCGGTGACACTATTGCGATAGCCCACTGCTAAAAAATTAGTGACAACAGTGCGCTCTAGGGTTGGGCTAAGGGTCACAGTAATGACTTTTGATTTTTTCATG
>CAZLPC010000728.1:0-1716 GCA_964561305.1 uncultured Anaerolineae bacterium | reverse complement strand
AGAAAGTCGGCTTCTTGGCCACTGTCGCCGTGCATCAATACATGGTCGCCCACACCACCTTCATGAAAAGGGGCGCTTTGCTCATAGACCTCATGCTCAATGCGGATAGTCCCCGTTAGTGTCTGGCCGATGGTGGGCGTTATGCTGCCTTCAAATTCAAAGACCACCACACCTTCATTATTATCAGCATCTAACTCGACACTAACGCGACCGTTTTCATAATAGACCACGGCCTCACCGTCATAAGAAAAGAGATTCGAGGGATCGCCCACCACATAAATGCCTTCGCTGCTAAGTTCCCATACTGAGGGGTCTATGCGTGTCCAAGTGCTTGGCTCTATTGCACCCCGTTCTTGAACAAAGAGCAGATATTCGGCGTTGGTCACTTCATATTGATCAATAAAAAACGGTGAAATAGTGACATTATGCGGTGGTTGTTCGTTTTCTGCGCCATTGGCAGAGCCCATTTCGTACGTTCCACCCGGCACATAGACCATGCGCGGGGGCACATCTACCGCTACATCATCAGCTGCCGAGCCGCGACTGTTGTCATCATTGTTGGTTGTGATCAAGAACAACACAACCATCCCTAATAGCAGAACAATCATGACGACACCGCCCAAAATGGCTTGTTGTCGTCGCCGATCTGCTACTGTGATTAATGTCGGTTGCGAGCCACCACTCATGGGCCTAGGCAGCACAACCGTAGAGTCGGGGCGCGTTTGTTGCAATACCTGTTGCGGATCGCGGAAGATGGTAGTTTCGGTCGGCAAATCGCTCAGTTGTTGTCTTAGTTCGGCGGCCATATCTTGTGCCGACGCATAACGGCTTTTAGGCGATTTGGCCAGCGCCCGCATGATCACCGCTTCAATCACCGGATTGATATCGGCGATTAATTCGCTGGGCATTTGGGGTGGCTTTTGCAGATGTTGAAGTAAAACACTAGCAAATGTATCGCCCTTAAATGGCACAGCACCCGTGATCATCTCATATAAAAGAATCCCCAGTGCATAAATATCGCTTTGAGGGGTAATTTCTTCGCCCGAAGCCTGCTCAGGGGACATATAGGCGGGTGTGCCAGCACTAGAACCCGTGGCGCTCAGTTGGGCTTCATCTACAATGCGGGCCAAACCGAAATCGGTTAGCACAGCCCGATCTCCAATCATAATCACATTGGTGGGCTTGATGTCGCGGTGGATGATGCCTTGTGTATGGGCATAGCCAACTGCCTCGGCCAGTTGGTTAAACACCACTATTGCCATATCTTCAGGCATACCCTCAGGAAATGATGCAATCAACTCACGCAGGGTGGGGCCGTCCAATAGCTCCAACACCATATAATACACATCACCCTCAATATCAAAGTCAAATACCCGCATAATGTTCGGATGCGATAAACGTGCAGCGGCTTGGGCCTCGCGCTTGAAGCGCGCTGTGCCATCGCTGCTACTCATCATGCCGGGGTTCATTACCTTAATGGCGACATCACTGTTTAGGGCTGGGTTGTGGGCCCGATATACCTCGGCCATGGCCCCGCGCCCTAAGATACCCTTAATTTCATATTTGCCGAGTTTATCACCGGGTTTTAGGTAAGCAATTCGATCTGACATGTGCAGTTAGGTTCCTGAGATTGGTATAGGGTGTTGTAATATAACTATATAGTCAAATACCCCATAGCTAAAGCAAGGGGCTTGCAGTTCACTGGCTAAGCAGTGT
>CAZLPC010000727.1:0-1717 GCA_964561305.1 uncultured Anaerolineae bacterium | reverse complement strand
CTAAGGCGGTATGCAAAGCCTACGGCGATGCACACCGCCAGCACCCCCAACCCCACGAAATGCCAGTACATGCCATCGCCTTCCCACGGTGACACCCACTCAAAACCCAAATAAGCAAAGTGGAAGTTGGGGCGGATATAGTACCGCTCGATCCAATCTTTAGAAAAATAGCGGTATACTTCCCACAGCATAATCAGCCCAAACAAGACCCGAAAAACGGCCATGCTGGCGCTGTCGGTGGGGCGAAACAGGCCTTTCACACTATCGCTCATCAGCGCGGCATCACACACAGGCTCAGGTTGTTGGCGCTGGCGGCGGGGCACGTATGCGCTTGGCCGTCGGTAGTGCTAATCACGTCAAAGTTGGC
This sequence comes from uncultured Anaerolineae bacterium, assembly GCA_964561305.1. GTDB lineage: Bacteria > Chloroflexota > Anaerolineae > Aggregatilineales > J027 > J027. The sequence goes on along the minus strand of CAZLPC010000727.1, from coordinate 1,350 downwards.
CGTCCAAAACGCATTGTTGGGCGGAATGGTGGCGGTGGCGATGACGGTGCATGGCAACGGCGGGCGCGAGATGGTGGCAGCGGTGACAAATAAGAGACATTGTTGGGGCGCAAGCCGCACCAGATCGCCGACGATGGGCGGGCCGCCAAACACTGCCGCATCATCGGCCAGTGGCAACACCAAGCCCTCGCTGATGATGGCGCGATTGAGGATTTGAATCCCCGCTAGCGGCATCCAGACGGTATCGGTGTTGTTATAGACGATCAGGCGGTCGGTGGCATACGCAAAATAAACATAGGGCGTGGACACCTCGGCAGTGGGAACCGATACATAAAAAGCACATCGGAAATCGGCGATGGTACACACCGCACGCGACACGCCATCTTGCGACACGCGGAACTGGGTTGCGCCGTTGGCCCCTGTCCAAAAGTGGGCTTCGGTGTTAGTGATAGAGCGCCACGCTTGGATAAACTGGCATTCCTCAAGGCCCTTGGGGCCATTGCGTCCCACCGACCACAACTGGGCGCAGCGATTGGGGCGCAGGCTGTTGGTGTTCCAATCGGTCGCTAAAAACGAGGCTTGCGGCTCGCCGTCTAGGGACGTAAAGCGCAACCCAGCTAGGTCGGCATCTTGCCCCGATTGATTGACCAGCGTGATGTCGTTGTCGTCAAAAATAAGCAGCGCATTGGGCACGCGCAAAATGGTGAGGTCAATCACCGTCCCCACGGCCACCACGTCGCCTATTGCCACCGATTGCTCGCCGACGACATCGGGCGGGGTGGCGGCGGTCACGCTCCATACGCCGTCAATTTGTTGGCCCAGTTGCAGCCCGTTGGCATTGAGGACGGCGGCGGCTTGGGGCACGGTCAACCCCGTCACATCGGGTACGGTGGTGGTGTCGGTTTGCCCATTTGGGGCGGCGGGCTGGGCATGAAAAGCGGCCTCGGCGGGGGCTGCCAGCAGCAACACCATCATCGTCATCAATCCAAAAATACCCAAATAACGTTTCATCTATGCTCCTTATTCTTTTTTGTAAACCGTGAAGGTGCTGGTTTGCAGATCTATTTCACCTTCAATTCGTAACACATCGCCAGTCAAAATGCCAGTTGTGTCTAGTTGAATCGTGATGCCATAAATAATCACAAAGTCGGCCCCCACTTCAGAGACCGGCCCTTCAATTACTACGGTGGCGGGCAAGGGCGCGGGTAAGGCCAAAAACGCTTCGAGTTGGGCTGGCAGGCTGGCAGTCTGTTGCCCAATCCGCAACAAGGCCTCGCGCTGGTCGCTATTGGCCAGCCATACCGCCTGCTTAATAAGCTCGGCCTGATAGCCGCCCAGCCGCGCCACCCA
>CAZLPC010000726.1:1481-1717 GCA_964561305.1 uncultured Anaerolineae bacterium | reverse complement strand
GCGCCCACGGCATGGAACTGATTGTGCATCTGCCGCCGGCCTTGGCTTCCACCGTCGCCGATCCGGTGCTCATTTTGACGTGGCGCAGCAAAGCATTTGTGTGGCAGCCCTATGAATAAGTCCCAAGCCGTTATGGCCCCGCTAATTTTGGGCAGCGGGGGCCAACGGTGTGGCCCGCAAATGGGCATCTAGCCACGTATTAAGCGCCGCCAAATCTGGCAGCTCAATGCCGCCTT
>CAZLPC010000726.1:0-1471 GCA_964561305.1 uncultured Anaerolineae bacterium | reverse complement strand
CTTCGTTAATCATATAGTCGGGCGTGATCACTTGGGTCTGAAGGCCGTCGGGGCCATAGTGCAAAATAGCCGGCACATAGCGCAGCGCGTCCGACACGCCAAAGTCGCTTTCGGTGTTGCCATTCAATGCAGCCAGCACCACTGGCAAACGCACCAAGCCACGCGGTGTATTCATTTTATAAAACATCGCCTCTAGCACTTGTTGTTGGCGGCTGGCACGGGCATAGTCGCTGTCGGCTTGACGTGTGCGGGCATACTCTAGGGCGCGTGTGCCATCCATCCATTGCAAGCCGGGCTCGAAGGTAACGGTTGTGATGCCACTGTCGTCGGGCAACGGAAAATTGGTGTCTACGATACGGGTGGGTACGGCAATTTCAACGCCCCCCAGCGCGTCAATCACTTCCACAAAGCCCGCAAAATCCAGCCGCACCATATGATCAATTTCTATGGTAAAAGCGTTTTCGATGGCTTCTTGCATCACGCTAAGGCCGGTGCCTTCTTCACTCAGTTCGGCATTCCGCACGATGGTGTTGGCCCGCAAGCGGCCATAGCCGGGTGCGCTTAGATAGATGTCGCGAGGGACAGAGAGCACGCTAATTTGCTGGCGTTGGGGGTCTATGTTTACGACCATAATGCTATCGGTGCGCCCAATTTCTGGGCCCTCGTTGCTGTTTTCGCGGGTGTCTACGCCCAAAACCAAAATGTTGGTGGCGGCGGGTGGGTCAAGCGGATACAAGAAATAGACCCCAATCAGCAAGCATATCACTGAGAGCAAAAACGTGGTCACGAGGATAATAAAAAAGCCCAAGCACCGAAACAAGCCCCCATAGTGCGCGCTTTGGCGGCGCGGCATTAAAAAGTCTTGGCCAAAAACGGGCACATCGTCGTAACGTGGCATTTTCATCGCGTGGTCATACACTCCCTGAAGGTTCATTTTGATGATGGATTTGATTGTAGTTTATCACGAACCAGACTGGTGTGAGAGGGGTTTTGGTGGTGTTGGCAGACAAGCGGTGGCTTTTAGACCAGCAAACAAAAATTTTAAACGCGTACAAAAAAGGCTTTAATCAACCTGAATTTTGATTAAAGCCAGATAAGGAATGTACACTGATGCAAGTTCGTGTTATAATGATACTAACCTGAGTACCCTTCCCCCTACAAACATCCCGCTAAACTGTTCCTCAAATAGCGGTTTTGCGGGATGTTTTTTTGTGCTTTACCCATATCCCATGCTTAAATGCTAATTTCATAACATATCCACCTATGCTTTCGATCATAGCAGAAAACGCTTTACCTTCTACTGGTCATGTGACTAGGAATGGCCTATACATGTGTTATAGGCGGTGTTGCTGCGCCGCAATGCCGCAGCCGTTCATTAATCATTTTGAAAATTTCATTTTTATTGGGCAGCACGATGGGGCATAATGGGTGGCGTTGACCCAATTTCTATACTTGCCAAAAGGATGCCCAA
>CAZLPC010000725.1:0-1727 GCA_964561305.1 uncultured Anaerolineae bacterium | reverse complement strand
TCAAATGCGGCCGCACCCTGATATACCAACATGCCTAAACCACCAATGGCCCGCGCCCCTGCTGCGGTTGCTTGTTGCAGCAGGCGCGTTTGGGCGGGCCGATAGACCAAATCATAAACCACGCTATGGGCGCTTATTTTAAGATCAGGTGAAATGGGCGAAGCATCCACCTGTGGCCACATACCCACCGGGGTACAGTTCACAATTAAATCAGCTTCATCGAGCGATTTTTGTAATGACGACCATGTTTGTACGCGCACATCAAACTGAGCCGTTACACCTTTACGGATATTTTCGCGTAGTTGCCACGCCGCGTCATCACGCCGCGCTGTCACGGTCACGGTTGCACCACGATTGGCCAAGCCCAACACCACCGCCCGCGCCGATCCGCCCGCACCTAATACCAATGCGTGCTTTTTGGGTGGTAAAAAATCGTTTTCCTCTAGGTCTAAAATAAAGCCGGGTACATCGGTGTTGTGGCCTTCGGTGCGCCCGTCTTCAATCAAAATAGTATTGACCGCGCCCACGCCCCGCGCCGACAACACCACGCTATCCAACAATGGCATCACTGCCTGCTTGTGGGGCACTGTGATATTTGCACCCACATAGCCATCTTTCAATAGGTTATCAATACGCGCCCCAAGTTGATCGGGCGGCGTGGGTAGCAGATCATAGTGCCAATCAAGACCCAATGCAGCAAAAGCCGCATTGTGCATGGCCGGCGACAAGCTGTGTTCGACAGGATAGCCGATTAATCCCACTTTTTTAGTCATTAAACCACTTCACTTTGCATTAAAAATTCAATCAATCCACTCTACCCTAGCGCCCAAACCTTGCAGTACCTCGACAAAGCCCGGAAAAGAGTCATGAATGCAAGCAGCATCTTCGACAATGGTTTCACCTTGTGCTGAAAGCGCCGAAATAACCAAGCTCATCGCCACACGATGATCATCGTGGCCATCCACCACCGCCCCACTCAGCAATTGTGGGCCCGTCACTGAGAAGCCATCCTCGCGCTCCTCGATCTTCGCGTTCATCTTGCGTAATTCAGCGGCCATCACAGCAATACGATCAGTCTCTTTTACGCGTAATTCTTTTGCATCGGCAACAAGTGTGCGGCCTTTGGCTTGGGTAGCCGCCACCATCAGCACCGGAAACTCGTCAATCATCCGTACTACCAAATCACCCCGAATATCAGCACCACGTAACAAAGCCGGCCCCACCGCCAAATCGGCCACAGGCTCGCCACCTTCGTCATGCAAATTGTCTTGGGTAATGTTGACATTCATCATTTCTAGTGCCTCTATAATGCCTGTGCGCGTTGGATTAACACCTACACCTTCGATCTTAACGGTGCTATGGGCGTGCAAAGCGCCCGCCACCAATATAAACGCCGCCGATGACGCATCCGAGGGCACAGTAAGATCAAGCGGCTTTAGATTGGCGGTTTCGCGCAAAATAACATGATTCTCTTGAACAATGATATTGGCCCCCATTGCGCCCAACATCCGTTCAGTATGATCGCGGGCTGGGCCGGGTTCAATCACCACGGTTTCACCATAGGCAAACAAGCCGGCCAACAACAAACAACTTTTCACTTGAGCGCTGGCTACTGGCATTTGATAGGTAATGCCATGCAGGTTTGCTGGCGAAATATGTAAGGGAGCGCGGCCATCTTCATCAGCAATATCGGCTCCCATCAAGCGTAAGGGATGTGTGATGCGATT
>CAZLPC010000724.1:0-1732 GCA_964561305.1 uncultured Anaerolineae bacterium | reverse complement strand
TTTGTGAAAAACGCCCTCGGTGATTTGTACCGAAGGCGTTTAGCCAACGTTCCGTCTTGCATCAAAGACCTATTGTTGGTCTTGGCTTTCTAGGTAAGCCAAGATGTTTGAGAAAGTGGCAAGGTCAATTCGGTCGCCAAAATTGGCGGGCATATTGTTTTGATAGCCGGGTACAATGAACTCGCCGGGATGAATGATGCTTTCCACGATATAGTAGCGAGCACTTTCAATATCATCATTTTCTTCGGCATATTCTTCGGCGCGAGTATAGATACCGACAGGCGAGGGGCCGGTGCCCGCACCACCAATCGCATGGCAACCAGCACACCCATAGGTAGCACTGTTATAGACGGCTTGGCCCGCAACAGGGTCCCAAACAGTCAATACTTCTTCACCTTCCCCTTCAGGGGCTTCGCCTGCATTTTCTAGCAAGGCTTCAAGGTCGGCCACTACATCACTAATGTCGTCGCAGCTGCTGGTGGTACAAATTGGTTCGGTACCAGAAGAAACCACGCTGGAGGCATCTACTGGAATGCGGGCATATTGTTCTATCAAACGCACATCTTCGACTGACCATTCGTCTTTATCCCAGTTGAGGATATAATCCGTTAAGTTCTGGATTTGGTCGCGGCGCAGTGGGCCGCCGGCATCTTGAGACCATGCCGCCATGCCCTGTGGCCAATAGCTACCACTGGTGGGGCGGCCACTGATCAAGGTGGTTACAACCAAACTTTCGAGCGTACCACCCCAATTTAACTCGGCTAGACGGCCCGTTTCATAACGGTCGAGTTCAAAGGGAACAATATCATTATTCAGCACCAAGTCTTCGCGGGCCGAATCGCGGGCATCTTCAGCATCACTTAGTTGATCGTCAAGGGTATCAATTTTGGCTTGCAAGTCGTTTCGCCGTGCGCCATCAGGGTCAATGCCAGATTCTGGTGGTTCTGGCAGGGCATTTAGTTCGGCTTGCAAAGCATCTATTTGGCCCCGAATAGTTTGCGCGTCGGTATGGGCGTTGTTCATGGCATTAAACCGATTGCTGCGCGCAGCAAGCGCCGCACGGCGATTATTATAGTCGCCTAAAACGCTAAGTGCTGCGTCTAACTCAGCTAACTCTGCTGTGATTTCATCTACGCGGTCGGCATCGGTGGTGGTTTGCAACTCAGTTTCCAAATTGGTCTTTTGGCTTTCCAAATTGGTTACAGCTATACTAAGCAGCGCTGCACTAGCAACATTATATTCCTCACTGAAGCGCTCGATAATCTCAGCATCTAGCGCTGTTAGCTCGGCTTGTAAAGTCTCGGTTAAATCACCATAGCCATACAACAGCTCTTCTTCGAGCTCAAGACGGGCGCGGCGCAGCGCAGCAATTTCGGCTTCTACTTCAGCCGCTGCTTCTTCGCTTAAAATGCCGCTGTCTAAACTCACTTGGGCGATGGTAATGGCTTGATCATATTCGGCGAAAAAGTTATAGCTGAAAAAATGTGGATTGTTGAGCGCAGGGGCCACACCGGCCTCCCCATAGCCCAATTGGCCATGGCAGGATGCACAGTTATTTTCAAACAAAATTGCACCGTTTTCAATCGAGCGGCCTTCAAAGCGCTCGTTAAATTCTTGCATACGGTCGTTTTCGTTGATGGCAACCCACGCAAACAAAATGATAATGCCTGTAAACGACAGGATACCCGTGATGATACGGCTTTCCATTGTCGGAAGCAGCATAAAGGGTTGT
>CAZLPC010000723.1:0-1735 GCA_964561305.1 uncultured Anaerolineae bacterium | reverse complement strand
CGTTATGCCCTGCTGGGAGCCAGCTTAATTGTGCTATTGCTTGGTGCGGGTGGACTATTGCTATTGTCTGACAAACCCAGCCCAAACCCGCCAGATCCAATCGGGCCGCGCACCCACATCTTATTTTTGGGGCCATCTTCTCTACCCATTAATGACATTATGCAGCTTACCATCGAAACAGGTACGGTGCGGCGGTTGACCAATGCTGAAGGCGGCGTGCTAGAATATGCCATTAGTCCCGATGCCAATTGGATTGCCTATACGGTGCGCCTAACAGGTCGCATTTCTGATATTTGGCTATTGAATATGGATACCCTACAATCGGTGCAGTTGACCAACTGCCGCGAGGCCGAAGCCACTTGTAATACCCCCGCTTGGCGCAACGATAGCCGCGAAATCGCTTATACCCGCCGCGAGCTTGATCCCGATAACGGGTGGACAAATACTGAGCGCGTATGGCTGACAAGCATCAACAGCCGCGACTCACGCCCATTGTTCGAAGATTTTACTGTGCAGGGGCGCTATCCTACATGGTCGCCAATCTCTGATCAAATCGCGTTTTCGTTGGCAGATCCAACGGGGGTTTTGCTGTATGATTTCCCTAGCGATCAAACGCTATTTATCCCTAGCTTACAAGGCATTACCGGCATTTTTTCACCAGATGGTTTGCAATTTCTCTATCCGACTTTGCGCTTTGGCGAAGCCCTGCAACGCTATTACACCCATATTGAGTTAATCAATTTGCCATTGTTTGGTATTGAAAATAGCCCAGAACCAACCGTGCGCCGCATTAGTGGGCCAGTTGAAGCACCTGTCGAAGACGGTCTGGCGGCTTTTCACCCCAACACGACAGAAATCGCCGTCACACGCCGCTATTTAGACGGACGCTATACACAAGGCAGCCAGCTATACTTGGTTGACTTGGCCACCGACGAGGTAACGCCACTGGTGGTAGATGCGTCTTATAATCATGCAGCGATCAGTTGGCATCCGACCGAAAATTGGTTGCTCTATCAACGTAACGCGCTGGATGATTTTTCGCGCATTGAGTTATGGCTATTGGATGTGGGCAGTGGCGAGACAAAACGGATTTATGACGACGGCTTTATGCCCAAGTTTTTTAATGAGGTACAGTAAATGACTACAGAAAAAAGTGGCTTTTTTCAGGCATGGATGTTCTTATTGATCATGCCCTTAATTGGTCTTATTGGCATGGTGATCATTGTCTTGGGCAGCGACGAAGAGCCAAGCACCACAATCAGCCGCCAACCCGATTCAGTTGTGCTAGACAACGCCACCCCACAACCCCAAACCATCCCGCCGCGCACACTTCCCCCCACACCTACCTCGGTCTTTAATCAGCCCGCGCCCAATGTAGCGCTCATTGATCTGAATGATGAGGTCTTTAGTCTGGCCGACTATCGAGGCAAGGTGGTGGTGCTTAATTTTTGGGCCACATGGTGTGCGCCTTGTATCGAAGAAATGCCAGCCTTGCAAGAATTCTATGACACCTATGGCAGCGATGATTTGGCCATTGTACTTGTTACCGATCCGTTTGATAGTCAAGATCGCGCTATTATTGAGCAATTTGTTGCCGATCTGGAGCTAACGTTGCCGATTGGCCTCAGCGAGTATGGCCAACTGCAAAATCTGTTTGGCCTACAGATGCTCCCTTCTACCTATTTTATTGATAGTGCGGGGATTGTACGTAAACGTTGGATCGGGCCGATTGAAG
>CAZLPC010000722.1:0-1737 GCA_964561305.1 uncultured Anaerolineae bacterium | reverse complement strand
AACGCTTTGTGCGCCATCTATAATGGCAATTGCGCCCACCGCATGAGCTTGTTGGATGATATAAGCAACCGGGTTGATTGTGCCCAATACATTGCTGATATGCCCCACACTAACGGCTTTTACATTACCCTTGGCCAAAATGCGCTCATAAGCATCCATATCCAGCAAAAACTCATTAGTCACAGGGATATATTCAATCTTAAAGTCTTTCTCGGCGGCCAGCATTTGCCACGGCACAATATTGGCGTGATGTTCCATTTCTGTTAAGACCACAACATCGCCTGCTGTCAAGTTTTGCCGCCCCCACGTTTGCACAATTAAATTCAAGCTACCAGTAGTGTTGGGGGTGAAGATAATTTCTTCGCGTTCGGCGGCATGAATGAGGGTTTGCACCTTGTCGCGGGCTGCCTCATAAGCTGCGGTTGCGCTCTCGCTAAGGGCATAAATACCGCGATGCACATTGGCATGGTTGGTCTGGTAATAATGAGACATCGCATCAATCACGACGGCGGGTTTTTGGCTACTGGCGGCACTATCCAAAAAAACCAACGGTTTGCCACTAGGGTGTGGCTGGCTTAATATCGGAAAATCTTGGCGGATACGCTCTACGTTATACATGGTTCGCCTATTCTGATGATTGTTGTTGCTGTTGGCGGGCGAAATACTTTAAGAGCTTGATGATACCCATCATACCTGCCCCCTTGCCCATGGAAACATTGCGCCCAAAAAGCTCAAAAATCAGCGTTTCAGGGATACTTTCAATCTTCTGAAGGTCTTTGCCATCAAAAGACTCTTTGAGAACCGCACTAAGCGCCCGCGAAGACACTCCTTGCGGGTTTTCGACGGCAATATAAAAGTTGATGCCATTGTTTTTGCCCTGTTCGGTAAATACATATACATCCGACTCGCACTCTACTACCCGATGTGATTCTGGATAAGGGCGTGTTGCGATATGTTCGGGCACACCTTCAAAGCGATCACTATAATCTAAGAGTATTTCATTGCGATCTGTAATGGGGGATTCGCGGATGATGGTAAGTAGTTCGTGCAATTCTTCAGGAAACTGGCTCAGGTCGGTCATTTTGTTGTCCCTCTTAGAAATGCAGACACCCATCTGCATGATGGGTATCTGCCAATCGCTTTTAAAGCCTACTTCTCAATCGGTACGCCGACCAAGTTACCCCATTCAGTCCAGCTACCGTCATAGTTACGCACATTGTTATAGCCCAGCAAATAGGTTAGCACAAACCATGTATGCGACGAGCGCTCACCGATACGGCAATAGGTAATGATGTCTTGATCGGGGCTGAAGCCGTTCTCGGCCTCATACAGTTGGCGCAGGTCTTCTAATGATTTGAATGTGCCATCTTCGTTGGCGGCTTTACCCCACGGGATACTCTTGGCTCCGGGAATATGACCACCGCGCAATGATCCTTCTTGAGGATAATCGGGCATGTGCAATAGCTCGCCCTTATATTCACCGGGGCTACGCACATCAATCAACGACCCAGTTGCATTAACATGCGCCAGCACTTGGTCACGGAAAGCACGCACCTTATAGTCGGTGCGGGCTTGGGCTTTATACTCGGTAGCCGTGTAGGTGGGTATGTCGCGGGTCATCTCGCGCCCCTCTAGTTCCCACTTCTTGCGGCCCCCGTTCATCACTGCCGATTTGGTGTGGCCAAACAGTTGAAACACCCAAAACGCATACGTGGCCCACCAGTTGTTTTTATCGCC
>CAZLPC010000721.1:0-1747 GCA_964561305.1 uncultured Anaerolineae bacterium | reverse complement strand
GGCCACATACTCGACAGATTGAACGGGCTGATCGGCGGCTTCCACTTGGGTCAGCAAGCGCCGCGTTTGGAGCGCAAAGGGCGCTTCCAGTGTGCCATAGCTCAACCAATAGCGCACCGCCACGCCATCGTCGGGCGCGACGTATGCAATCGGGTAGCCCAACGACAACACCACCGCGTTGCCGAATACAGCGGGATGCGCGACCGCCATCTGTGCCGCAAATGCGGCCCCATTCGACAACCCCATCACAGCGCGGCCGGCCGCATCCGCCCGCACATTGAAATCGGCCTCAACCAGTGCCAGCAAATCGGTCACAAAAACGGCGGCGTGAGCATCGAACGCGGCGGGGTTCACGCCCGGCAGATAGTCGCTGGCGCGGGTATCCTCATCGGGTGTGGTCGGCGTGCGGGCGTGCAACCCCACCAGCACCACTGGCGGCACGTCCCCTGCGACGATTGCGGGTTCGAGGACAGCAGCGAACGTTGCTAGGCTTTGGCCGTCGGTCATGTAGACGACGGGATAGGGCGGCGCAGCAGGATCATAGTCGGGTGGGGTATAAATGGTCACGGCGTACTCATCCAGCGCCGTCTCGGTCACCGCGCCCAGCAAGGGATCGGCTTGTTCTGGCAAGGCGGGTGCATCGGGGCCGGTAAAATCGGCTGTGATTACATTTTCGGCATCAATCCGCCCACCACGATAGGCCGGCAAAAACTGGACGCTAAAGAACGCCTCCTCGACACGCGGAATCCGCAGCGCCAACACCCACCAGTCGCCCCCATCGGCGCGGCGCATCGGCGCAACCACAGCCCCACCCACAATCACAAGATCGGCGCGAGGGTCGTTGGTCATAAAGTAGACGATCCCATCGCGCAGAAAGATGGGGGCAGGGCTGGCAGCCAGTTCATCGGCAGCAAGGGCCGCGTCTACTTCACAAATCTCATCGGCGGCCGCATCTTCACAGCGTGGATAGCGGGGTACATCTTGGGCAAAAGCGGTCGGGCGTGGCAACAATATCCCCACCACAACTAGCAGAAACAATAGACGGCGCATCACTCACCTCGTTTCAACAATCGGCTATACGTCCATACTACTCCCGGACCTGCACTTGGGGTCAAAACCCACGTCCTTCATGGTGGCGGTGATAGTTCCCCAAATACTCATAAACTTCTTGACATAGGGTTGTCAGGGGCATGGCCTATCCTAAAACACAGTTCAGTTATCCATCTTAAACCTATAGGAGACTATGCCATGCAATATGTGACCGAAGTGGTGATCTTTAAACTTAATAACGATGCCGACCGTACCCAATTTTTAGCTGCTGCCCAAGCCACCTTTGATGTGCTAGCGGGCTATGAAGGCTATATTAGCCGCCAGTTAAGCGAATCGGCAGAGGGCGTGTGGGTAGATGTCGTCTATTGGCGCGATCTACCGTCGGCGCTGGCCGCCGCCGATGTACTCATGAGCGATCCCATCGGCCAGCACTTTGGGAGCTTCATAGACTTCGCTTCTACTATTATGCACCATGCAATGCCCCAAATAAGCAGCCAAGCCACCAAGGCCTAAGCGATAATTTCAGTTGTTCGCATGTTCATGCCAAAGCCAGCGCCCCACCCAAAACCAACCGATGCCCCCAGCGTGGGGGCGTTTTGTATGAAAGCGCAGCCCCCGGCTGTAACTTTTTGAAAAAGACCACGTATACCCACATATATGTAAGCCATCTATTCTATTTGGAGCAAGGTCATGCAGT
>CAZLPC010000720.1:0-1756 GCA_964561305.1 uncultured Anaerolineae bacterium | reverse complement strand
GGCCGCCTAGAGCTAACCGAAGTTCCGCTAGCGCCGATGGATTTGGCCGCGAAGTGGGTGCGCGACACGGGCGTTTTAGCCGAAGAAAAAGGCCTTCATTTTACGGTGAGTGTTGACCCCGAACTGCCGCCGATAATTTTGGCCGATGAAGACGCGCTCTCTAAGATTACCATTAATTTATTAAGCAATGCCTTTAAGTTTACCAAGCAGGGCGAGGTGACGCTGGGCTTGCAAAAGATGGTAGAGGGCTGGGCCATTGTGGTGGCCGATACTGGCATCGGTATTCCGCCCCATGCCCGCGAGTACATTTTTGAGGAGTTTCGGCAGGTAGACAGCACCTCTAAGCGCGAGTTTGGCGGCACAGGCTTGGGCTTGGCATTGGTGCAAAAGCTGGCCCGCGTGATGGAGGGGCGGGTATTGCTAGACAGCGAAGTGGGCCAAGGAAGTACCTTCACAGTAATATTGCCATTGCGTGTGCCGCAAGCCAACTTAATAGGAGCCAAACATGAATAAGATACCTTCCGATTTGTTAGCGGGTTGGGACATTGTGGTGATTGATGACGAGCCCGATAGCCTAGAAGTGGCCCGCTATATCCTCGACTTTTATGGGGCCACCGTACACACCGCCACCAATGGGCGCGAGGGATTGGCGCAGGTTGAAGCAGTGCGGCCGCGCTTCGTCATTTCCGATTTATCGATGCCAGAGATGGACGGCTGGGAGTTTTTGCACGCGCTTCAAGAAACCACCAGCGTCAACAATATTCCGGTTATTGCCCTAACGGCCCACGCCATGCGCGGCGACAAAGAACGGGCCCTAGGGGTGGGCTTTCATAGCTATTTGACCAAGCCACTTACTGCCACCACGTTTATGGACGAATTGCTGGCGCTGTTACTGCAAATTCCGGAACTGAGCGACTATTTAAGTCTATAGCATTTTAAGTCTATAGCATTATCTTAATCTGTAGCACCATAGGGAAAAGGGAAACGATGACAAAGCCTATTTTAATTGTAGAAGACGATGCCGATGGGCAGGCGTTGGTGGCGCATATTTGCGAATTTTTGAAGATTGAGCATGACTTGGCCAACGATGCCGAACGGGCTGTGCAACTGATTTATGATGAGGGGCGCGACTATGGCGTGATTATCATTGACTTGGCGTTGCCCGGCGCTGATGGCTGGCAACTGCTGGCCCACATTCGGCAACAACCCGCCACCGCCACCACCACTTGCATTGCCATCACTGGCTATCATACCTCGCGCACCCGCGAGGAAGCCTTGCAAGCGGGCTTCGATGCCTATTTTGCCAAGCCGCTAGACCCCACCCGCTTTGCGCGAGAATTGGAGACATGGTTATGAGCCTGCGCGATATGGATGTGCCGGATACTGAGTCTTTTACTGTGTCATGGTATGTTGAAGATCGGATTATCTTGTTGTCCATTATCGGTGACTATAGCGCCGCCGATGCCAAAGCCGCCAACCATGAAATTAGCGACATACTCGACAATACCGATCGCCCATTGTTGTTGCTGATTGATGCCAGCCGCATGGATCGTCCGTTTAATTTTCAGCGCATCCGGGCCTTGCAAACCTTTATGAACCACCAGCGATTGAAGCATATTTTCGTGGTTGCAGACGACAAGTTGGTTACGTTGGCCATGATGGTCATTTTTAACATGGGGCGGGCCTATCTGCACATGTACAGCACCCATGCCGAAGCCGACCACGCGCTAGAATGGCATATTCAACAACTCTAACA
>CAZLPC010000719.1:0-1758 GCA_964561305.1 uncultured Anaerolineae bacterium | reverse complement strand
GGCCAACAGGTTTTCGGCGAGGGTTTGGGCTTCTATAAAGGCGGCGCGGGCGGCGGCGCTATCCCCCAAGCGAACCTGAACAATGCCCAACAACGCTACGGCGCTATAACGTGCCTCGATATTGGCTTGGGCCAGCGCGTCTTGCAACGCGCCCAGTGCCCCCGAAAAATCGCCCAGCAACATATAGACTTCGCCTAAGAGGCGGCTTTGGTCGGCGTGGCGTTTGGGATTATTGAGTTGCAGTGCCAGCGCCATGCCTTGTTCAAGATGCTCGATAGCGGTCGTAAAATCATCGCGCTGGCCGAAGGCCTGCCCCAACAGCCCCAAGTTACTGCATTCAATGGCGCGGTCGCCGATGGCTTGGCTAAGGGCCAGCGCCTGTATGAAAGTGAGAATGGCTTGTTGGGTGTTGTTTTGGAGCAGATAGGCCAGCCCAAGGTTGGTTAATTGCGATACCTCGCCGCGCCGATAGCCGATCTCGTAGCTGATGTCGAGGGATTGGTGAAGATGTTGGATCGCCGCCTCGATATCGCCCAAGGCATAATAGACCATGCCCAAATTGCCGACCCATGTTGCCTCGTTGCGCCGATTGCCTAGTTCGCGGCTGATAGCCAGCGCCCCTTGATAGTGCTCAATCACGCGCAACATGTCGCCCAAGCCATAATAGGTGTTGCCCAAGTTACCCAACCACAGCCCTTCGGTAGCTTTGTCGCCAATGGCGCGGCTAAGGGCCAAGGCTTGCTGATAGTAGTCTAGTACTTGCTGGGTCTCGCCCAAATTACGATACACGCTTCCCAAGTTGCCCAACATGGCGCTTTGGCGCTCTTGATCGCCGGTTTTGCGGGCAAGGGCCAGTGTTTGCTCATAATAGGCAATGGCGCGGTCGCTCTGGGCCAAATAAAAATAGGCATTGCCCAAATTGCCTAGCCAGCGTAGCTGGTTGGCATCGGTGGTGGATAGTTCCAGCGCGGCTTCAAGCAACGGGATGCTCTCTTGGACGCGCCCCACTTGCAAATAGGCCACGGCCAGTGTGCCCAAGTGGGTTTCTTGCAGGGCGGGGTCGGTGATGCGGTCGTGCAGGCGCTGGTGCAGGGTCGCCACTTCTCTTGAATAGCCCCACTCGTGCAAATAGTCATAATCAATGGTGCTTAACACGGCAGCGGCAGCATCATAGTGGCCCAACCGACAATGGATATCAAATTCGGCCAACTGGGGCGCTAGGTCTTGGCGCGTTTTCCATTGGTGCTGGGGCAAGCGCACGCTGGCGTAATAGTCGGCGGCGCGGCCCAAGAGGGCCTTGTCGCCAAAGGTGGCGGGGTCGGGGGCGGTGGGCAACTGGGCACGGCAAAAAGCGCGGTCTATGCTGTGTAGATCAAGGGTGCGGGCGGTGGCATCGAAGCGCACAAAACGCCGCAACACCAAGCGATTAAGGCGCTCGCGCAGTGGCCCGTCTATAAACGTGGCCAAAATATGCTCAATTAACCCGATGGGCACAGCCCCATCAAACAGCGCAATCGTTTGCATCAGGCGTTGCAGGTCGGCGGGCAAGGCTTCGATAGATTTGCCCACCAACAACGCCACCACATCGCCCTGTTGTGCGTCTAGCTCGGTCTGCAAGTCGGCAACGGTGGCGGCGGGGTGTTCGCTTAGCCAGTCGGTGGCGGCTTCTAGGGCACGGGGGTGGCCGTTGGTGCGCTCAATCAGCCCCAACAGGTCGCGGTCGGGGGGCAGGTTTGCGCCGCCGCGCAAGCTCCGCAT
>CAZLPC010000718.1:0-1758 GCA_964561305.1 uncultured Anaerolineae bacterium | reverse complement strand
CCACCCCAGACCATAGTGGTAACGGTGGTGGACCCGGGCGTGGGGTCAACGCGGCGACCGATTGCTGTTAAAACACCCAATTCGATACTTATTGCGCCCGATAATGGCGTACTCAGCTATGCGCTGCATCAGCGCCAAGTGGTACAGATGGTACATCTCAAACACTATCGGTTGCCTTCGCTAAGTAGCACCTTTCATGGGCGCGATATTTTTAGCCCAGTGGCAGCACATTTGGCGCGGGGTGTGGCCTTCGATGAGCTTGGCCCATCCATTGAACGTATCGAACAACTTAAAATGCCGCATTTACAGCTTGCACCTAGTCTGATTGAGGGCGAGGTAATTGATATTGACCACTTTGGTAACATTACCACCAGTATTGGTCAGTTAAGGTGGGATGCCGACGATTTGCTGATTTTAGACCCACGTTTTCAGCCAATCCCCACTTCATCCACTACACTACAACCAGAACGTTGTGTGGTCATGATCAATGAGCAAACATTGGCGTTGTCAGAGACCTATAGCGGGGTAGCTGTTGGGCAGCCGTTGGCTTTAGTAAATAGCGCCGGCCAGCTAGAAGTAGCCGTCAATCATGGCCACGCCGCCCAACAATTAAGCGTTTCAATTGGCGATTTGGTAATGTTGAGAATTGATTGAAAAGGAAAAGCACATTGCCCGTTCAACAATTTGTGATTGAAGGTGGCTATCCGTTACAAGGCGAGGTTGTGGCCAGTGGCAACAAAAACGCTGCACTGGCTTTGTTGCCTGCTTGCTTGCTAACCGATCAGCCTGTGGTGCTAGAAAATGTCCCTAACATTAAAGATGTGCGAATCATGGGCGAGCTTTTGGTGCATTTGGGGGCCAGTGTCGAATGGCTAGATGATCAAACTGTGCGCGTACATGCCAAAAACATTACCCAACACGAGGTGGATCAGCGTCGCGCCAATCAAATCCGCGCCAGTACGCTCTTGGCAGGCCCCATGTTGGGGCGGCATAAACGTCTGTGCATTGCGCCCCCCGGTGGTGATGTGATTGGACGACGGCGCTTGGATACCCATTTGCTAGCCCTAGAAGCATTGGGCGCAACTATTGCCTATAACGGCATCTTCGACATGCAAACCAAAGGTTTACATGGGGCCAATATTTTGCTAGACGAAGCCAGCGTGACAGCCACCGAAAATGCAGTATTGGCCGCAGCCCTTGCCAAAGGAACAACCATTATTCGTAACGCCGCTGCCGAACCGCATGTGCAGCAACTTTGTGATTTGATCAACATGTTGGGCGGCCAATTAGAAGGCATCGGCACAAATCAGATTACGGTGCATGGTGTAGAAAAACTGCACGGCGGCACATTTCGCGTGGGCGCAGATTACCTAGAAGTGGGTAGTTATATTGGCGCAGCAGTGGTGACAGGTGGCGAACTGACCATTAAAAACGCCGACCCGCAATATCTGGATATGGTGGGGCTAGTTTTTAAGCGCTTGGGAGTGGTGTGGGAAGTACGCGGCAATGATATTTTTGTGCCCCGCGATCAACCCTTGACCATTCAGACCGATTTTGGCGGAAATATCCCTGAAATTAAGCCCCAAATTTGGCCCGGTTTTCCGACTGACATGATGAGTATTGCGATTGTGGTGGCCACCCAATCATCGGGGGCGGTGTTGTTTCATGAATGGATGTTTGAAGGACGCTTGTTCTTCACTGACCGCCTAGAGAGCATGGGGGCACGTATTATTTTGTGCGATCCGCATCGGGTATTGG
>CAZLPC010000717.1:0-1760 GCA_964561305.1 uncultured Anaerolineae bacterium | reverse complement strand
GTGACGTTGGTTGTGGCTGTTCAGCAACGCAATTGGTCTATCGCATTTTATACAGCATTTTTCATGATGGGGTTGTTGTTCGTGCTACTGTTGAACCTGTATCAAGAACTACAGCGCCTATGGCCGGCTTTTGCCGCGCATCGTCAATGGCACGCTATCGTGGAAAGCCCACGCCATTGCTCCCAGAGCCAGAGCAATAATGATACAGTCAACAACCCAAACAGCGGCACATATTGAGCATAGCGCATCCACATTTCTTCACGCGGATTAGCGGGATCGAGATAGATTAAATAGGATAGTTGTACCGCCCACGAAAAATAGATCCACGCGCTCAAAAATAGGGCCGCGCTCGCCTTTTGGAAGGGGAGCAGGGGCAACAGTGCCAACAGCCATATGATGTACCACGGAAACATTGCTGCTGAGAGTAACAAGTAAACACTGATCAACATCGCTGCATTTTGGACAAGTCGCCCCAGCGGAGCGTTCGGCGGTGTTTGCAGCAATACCCATCCGCCAGCCATCAGCAGCAATACATTCGAGACAGCGCGAGCCATGCGGATTGGCTCATTGCTGTGAGGTTCTAGCTGCACCACCAGCCAATAGAAAAAGCCGTCGTTGGACTTCCACTCGTTGGTATAAATCCGTACCGCGCCAAAAATACCGCTGCCATCATCTTGTGTGCCAATTCCTAAACCGGCCCCCAAAAATGGTGCAAATCCGAGTAGCACCACTAACCCAAATAGAGCGGCGTTGCGTGCTCCCCATTGTCGCAAGAAGAGTGGTACGAGAATGGTGGGGATATATTTGGTGAGTACAGCAATCGCCAAAGCGAGGCTGCTATAGGCCGGTTTTTGCTGGTGGTGGGCCCATAGTGCTAGCAAAATAAAAAACGTCATCATTGAATCAACATGTGCGACATGTGCAAACTCGGTGATGATGAGCGGGTTGAACAGATAAATAGCCACCCACTTATCAGGACGCTCAAGCGCACGCAACAATAACATAATCAAGCCTGCACTGGCCACATCAAACAAGGTGAAGATCACTTGCATCGCTTGGGGGCTTTCGGGCTGAACGGCAACTGTTGCGGCGAAGGCGACTTGGGCAACAGTCGGATAGGGTGTGGCCATGCGGGTATGATCAATACGTGCAGAATTTGGCGTGCGAAGCCAGTCGAGGATTGGATCATCCACGCGGTACATATAGGGGTTGACTCCCGCATTGATCAGGCGGCCATCCCACAAATAGCGCCACACATCACTTGAAAGCGTTGGCACATCAGCCCACAGCACCACTCGGCATATAATCCCCAACGCCAACAACCACCATAAGGGCGGGCACGGTAGCTTCCACAACAAGCCTAATAGAAAGCCGTAGAAAAGAAACGCCAATGTTATCCCCGCCAGATAATCAAAGCCTTGGCGCGTATAATTGGATAAGGTCGTGATATATAAGAAACTACCCATCAACCCTGCACTGCCAAGCGCGAAGCCGAGGCGCTGGATTCGGCTAGGTATTGCGAGCCAACTACTTTTTGATTGCTGAGTGAAAGATGTTGCCATGTCTGACTTAATGCGTGCCTTTGATGATCATGCTGCCGAATGGGAAGATTATACGCAAACCCCTACCGGACGCTTGCGCGAGTTACTGAATTGGCGCTATTTAGAGCCTCACTTGCCATCCCCACCCGCGACGGTGCTCGATGTGGGTGGGGGGACAGGAGGACTATGCATCTATTTGGCGCAAGCGGGCTATGCTAC
>CAZLPC010000716.1:0-1762 GCA_964561305.1 uncultured Anaerolineae bacterium | reverse complement strand
CACCAACAGCTCAAAAACTATTGGTTGCCAATCCGGCGTAACCAGACTAAAATTATCGTACTTGTCCGCGCTAAGTGAAAGGAGCTTCCCATGACCAACATTACCACCGATGTCGTGCAATGGCTTTTTGCGGCGCAAAGCACCCCTTTAATGCCAGCCTAATTGTCTGAGCTTGTTATCTCGGTGCTTTCATAGCCGTTGCTAGCCCCGCAAAACCAATGTACGATCCCTCCCCCACTCTGCTACTGTGAGATGCGGCTGTTGCCGGTCTTATCGTATTCAGCATGTTTATGCTGCATTCACGACTATTTAACGCATTCAATCAAGAGGTGTAATCAATGATAACCCATGCCGATCATCGGTTGTCACGGGTTGGGGTATTTTTGTCGTATTATAAGCCCTATAAAGGCTTGCTGGCTGCCGATTTGCTGTGTGCAATGGTGGTGGCGGGGGTAGCGCTGCTGTTTCCGTTGGTGGCACGCCGCATCACCCAGATCGTGCTGGCCGACCAATCGTCGGCGGTGTTGGGCCATGTTGCGCTGTGGGGCGCGGTCATGGTGGGGCTGGTAGCGCTGCAAACGATATGCAGCTTTTTTGTAGACTATCGCGGGCATAATATGGGAGCCGCAATGGAAAGCGATTTGCGCCGCGATCTATTCGCGCACTATCAACAGTTGTCGCAC
This sequence comes from uncultured Anaerolineae bacterium, assembly GCA_964561305.1. Classification (GTDB taxonomy): domain Bacteria; phylum Chloroflexota; class Anaerolineae; order Aggregatilineales; family J027; genus J027. Next base: position 1,079 of record CAZLPC010000716.1, on the reverse strand, counting down.
GGCTTTTATGATCAACAAAAAACAGGACAACTGATGTCGCGCATTACCAACGACTTGTTCTGGATCTCAGAACTTTATCATCATGGCCCCGAAGATTTGATGATCGCGGCCTTGAAGTTTACGGGCGCGTTTATCATCATGATGATCATCAACGTCCCGCTAACGCTTATCATCTTTTTGTTTTTGCCGATTATGGCGGCCTATGCCTTCTACTTTAATCGGCAAATGCACCACGCCTTGCTGCAAAGCAAAGCCCGCATTGGCGATATAAACAGCCAAGTCGAGGATACGCTGGCCGGTATACGGGTCGTGAAGTCATTTACCAATGAACACATTGAAACCGCGAAATTTGCCGAGGCCAACGCCCGTTTTGTAGACAGCCGACGGGCAGGCTACCGCAGCGAGGCTTATTTTTCAAACGGCATAGACGCATTTACCCAATTGTTCACCATTGCGGTTATCGTTTTTGGGGCCGTGGCCATTGTACGAGGCCAGCTAGCGGTCGCCGATTTGTTGGCCTTCTTATTGTATGTGGGCAGCCTGACTGATCCCATTAAGCGGGCCGTCAATTTTACGCGCCTCTATCAAGAAGGCATCACAGGCTTTAGCCGCTTTATGGAGATGATGGCAGTTCAGCCCGACATCATAGATGCCCCCCATGCCCACCAGCCAACTACTATGGCCGGCCAGATCACCTTTGAAAATGTCAGCTTCAAATATCGAGACGATCACCAGCATATCATTAAAAATGTGTCCCTAGACATCGCCGCCGGCGAATATGTGGCCGTGGTGGGCCCGTCTGGCGTGGGCAAAACCACGCTCTGCGCCCTGATTCCGCGCTTTTATGAGGTATCGGAGGGTGCAATTTTAATAGACGGCCACGACATTCGAGACATAGCGCTGCACAGCCTGCGCCGCAATATTGGCGTGGTGCAACAAGACACCTATTTATTTGGGGGCACAGTAGCCGACAACATTCGCTATGGCCAGCCCAGCGCCCCCATCGCCGCCGTCATTGCCGCCGCCAAAGCCGCCAACGCCCACGACTTTATTATGGGGCTGCCCAACGGCTATGACAC
>CAZLPC010000715.1:0-1762 GCA_964561305.1 uncultured Anaerolineae bacterium | reverse complement strand
AGCGCACACCCACAAACGCCAGAAACATAATCAGTGAGAGCGCCTCAAGGGTCAATAAATGTCCCCAACGCTGGGCGATAAACTGGCGCAGTTGCTTGCGGCGAACAAAAGCAATCAACACATTAAGCCCAAACCAACCCACCGTAAGTATCGCTAGCCACGATTGCGTCCAAATTTCGTAGCGCAAACTGGCCCCAAACCACGCCACCCAAGCAATTACTAGCCAACCCGTTAGCTTCGCCAACGCAAAACCGCGATCTGGCAAGCTCGGCAAAATCCAATGCAATAGGGGGAAGCTAAACCACCCCATCACCAACATCATGCCCCACCACACGATCACGCCCACGACTTGGCTGCGGTTGTGCAAGGCATCGCGGTTAAACATCTCTGACCAAGTGCCACCTTGGGTCTGAATGTCGCGCTCACGCTCAGTAAACTGTAGCGCAGTGGGGCTGGCGGTGGCGGGTAATGCACCCCAACGCAGCCGATTGACAACGCTAGTTGTCCCCTGCGAACTAATCTGCCACCACAAGGCCGGCGAGGCATCTTCGGCGGCGTTCACGTTCACATCTAAAATACGCGCTGCTAATTCGGGCGAATAAGCGTCCGTTTTGCGGAAGATAAACACGGCCGGATGCGTATACACATGAAAAGCCTCTTCGGCCTCAAATTCGTTGCGCCATGCCGCCGCCCCTTGTGATGGCAACACTTGATCGGGCCACCTAAAGGGCCCCACCCGCGCATACGATGTAAATGTTCTTTCAAGTTCAAAGCCCAGTTCACCCGAAAACAACGCATCATAATAAGCATTGCTCATTGGCCAGCGCGACGGAATGCGATTAAACGAGTCATAGAAACGGTTGCTACCAATAAAAATGTAGTCGGTTTGGTTCAAAATCTCTAATGTCACATCGCGCTTAATCGGCTCATCGTCCCAGTGCATCATTTGGGTCAGACCAATGTAGTGAAACGAGTAGAGATTTACGCCCGGCGTTTCGAGGGTACACCTGCCGGACGGATAGTCATCACGATACAGTTCACCATTAGGAATGGCACACACCGACGCTGGCATTGGATCATCCCATGGACCTTCCCATGCAACCGCCGACCCCGCAATGCCCAAGTAATCTAATGGCTGCACTTCTAGAGTATAGCTTTCGCCCATTGCAACGCGAAACGGCTCGTCGAGCATAATTTCTACTGAGGGGCCAAATAAGTTATGGCCGTCATCGCTGGTATTAAAATCGCCAGTCACTTCACCCGACACGCGATAATCGCCCGCTACCAACGTCACGCGCAATGTTTCAGTATCTGGATCATTAAAGGGATCGCTGATGTGTGGTACAACGATACGATTGATGACACCTGTATAGTTAGCCTGAAAAATAAAGGGATTGACCGATCCCGGCCCAAAATAAGCCACGTCTCGATAGGCTTCGGCCTGCTCAAAAGTCACGTTTTCTGAGGTGAGAACCTCATTGGTAGCAGGATCAGCATAGTACACCAACAAATGCGACGTTACTTCGGGCGCAAGCGGCTCGTTGATATTGGCCAACAATGTAACTGGCCCGCCCTCAATCACTTCAACTTGTATCCAATATGAGCCAACACTCACTTGTGGATCGACGTATAACGGCACAGGTGGATCAAAAGTCACCAGATGCTCTTGGCCATAGGGCGTAAAATCATCCGACAAATTGGTTTCTAGCAACTGTGCGCCCAATAATTGCTCGGCCCCACTCGCATCTATGGCCCACAAGCT
>CAZLPC010000714.1:0-1763 GCA_964561305.1 uncultured Anaerolineae bacterium | reverse complement strand
GCCAACGCCCATATCGGTGGCAATGGTCAGGGCGATAGGGGCCATCAGCACCACGGTGGCCACATTGCTCACTATATTCGACAACAACATCGTGATGACGATTAGCACCGCCAACATTGTAATCGGCGACAGGCTAGTGCCCATGCTTAATAGCAAATTGGCAATTTCTTGTGAGCCACCACTGGTTTGCAACGCTGTACCAATCGGGATAATTGCACCCAATAAAATAATGATCGGCCAGTCTATGGCATTATAGGCTTCTTTAAGCGAGACCAACTGTACTAGCACCATCAGCAGCGCCACCATGCTCATGGCCACCTGCACTTCTAGCAGATTAAATGTGATAAGACCCAAGCCCACCCCAAACACGCCGATGCTGAGGGCCAACCGACGCGGCTTGCCCATCCCCAACTCGCGCTCGGCTAAGGGCAAGCACCCCAATTGTCCCAAAATATCAGGGATGGCCGCGCTGCGGGCTTGCAACAACAACACATCACCAGCCCTAAATTTGATATGAATCAGCCGACTGCTGCGGATGCGCGTGCCTTGCCGCGCCACCGCCAACAAATTGACCCCATAGCGCCACCGTAAATTAAGCGACATTGCACTTTGTCCCCGAATGCTGGCATCGGGGCGCACCACCGCCTCAATCACTTCGATATCACCCGATCCTTTGAGTGCCTCGCTGAGGTGTTCATCGCCATCCAGTTCAACGTTGCCCGTCTCTAATAGCTCTTTTAGATTATCAGGATCAACTTCTAGCACCAGCACATCACCGGCCTCAAACACCTCAGCACTATGGGGATTGGGAAAGCGGCGCTCGTTGCGGACCAACATCAAAATAATCAACTCAATATCCAATAATGTAGCCAGTTCTCGGATCGGCTTACCCACCAACTTAGCGTCTTCCAAAACCCGAACTTCGGTTATATAGTCGGTCATATTAAACAGATCGCCCCCGCTGCTTGGGCTGTTGCGGCGTGGCACAAGCCGCCACCCCACCAGCGACACAAAAGCCACCCCCACCAGCGTGATCATTGTGCCAACAGGTGTGAAGTCAAAGGTGGTATAAGTCCCCAAGCCAGTATTTTGGGCCCGAAAGCTGGCGATGACGATATTGGGCGGTGTGCCAACGAGTGTGGTTAAGCCTCCCATCAGTGAGCCAAACGCCAGCGGCATCAGCAAAATAGAAGGCGACAGGTTGTGTTTGCGGGCCAGCCGCACCGCAACGGGCATAATCAGCGCCAGCGCCCCCACGTTGTTCATAAATGCCGACAGCAACGCCACAGTTAGGGTAAGTGTACCCACCAAGATTGACGGGCGATTGCCAACCCGACCCAATAGGCGCGTTAGTCCGCCCACCACACCGCCATTTTGTAAGCCTTTCGAGATCACTAGCACAGCAGCAACAGTAATAACAGCCGGATGCCCAAAACCCTCAAAAGCCTCGGCTTGTGGCACGGCCCCCAGCAAGGTAGCAAAAAGTAACGCGCCAAGTGCGACCACATCATAACGCCACCGCCCATCAACGAACAAAATTAACATGCCCATCAACGTTATATAAACAACCCATTGTTCCATTTGCAGACCGCCTTTTTGGGGTTCGGTGGCTGGGTACTTTGCCTATAGATGTACGATTTTTAATAAAATAGGCAACTATTGTATCCTAATTTGTAGCGTACAAGATGGTCGTTGGTATGGGCGGGGTCAGGGCGATTGCATCAAACTTGGTCTAGCAATTTTTCTAAGAATGTGGTGTCAAG
>CAZLPC010000713.1:655-1765 GCA_964561305.1 uncultured Anaerolineae bacterium | reverse complement strand
CAATCACGGCCAAATCGCTTTCGGGGTCTTCGCCCACAATTTCAGCGCGGGCCAACGTGCCGTCAAAAAACTCAACTTCTATCGAACGCGCCCCTTCGATAACATGATAGTTGGTGACAATGTGCCCCTGTTGGTCTACGACAAAGCCCGTACCACTGCCGCGCAACACTTGGTCGCCAAAGCTAGCCGTTTCGACGCTAGAAACCACATTGATCGAAACCACCGACGGCGCAACTTGCTCATAGACCTGAGCATAGGGGTTTTGGGACGGCGGGGTGATATTGGTGGGTGGGTCTTGAGCCAATACGGGGATAACCCCCAGCGCCACCACCACTAGCGCAATCACCATCAAAGTCCGGTTGAATGCTTGTGTCATTATGATAATTCCTTTCGGCTTTATAATTGTAGATGTGCTGACTTCAGGATACATTACACTATGGTTCCTCAACAACCTGTGATGATAATGTGAAAACATGATGAAGATTTTGTGTGCAAGCTAGGCGTAGCGTTGTGGGTGGGTGTATGCTTAACCAGTGAATGGTATACTATCTCGAAGATTCATGAAGCGCGTTGGAGATTGGGCATGAACCACAGCAACCATTGGCTGCTTGATGACTATTTGGCCAGCCCCCCACCCCGGCCCCCAAAATCACATCCAGTGGGCCGATTTATCAACGAAGCCACCCAAGTTATTCTGTTGGCATTTGCCATGTATGTGGGGCTAAATGTCATCATTCCGCGCTATGAAGTAGAAGGCAGCGCGTTATTGTCTCGCGGCTGCACTATGTTGTTGCCGACCCCCAACGCGGCGACATTATCGTATTTAAACACGGCGATAACCTCATTAAGCGCGTGATCGGCCTGCCCGGCGAAACCGTCACCCTGCGCGAGGGGCATGTTTATATCAACAATGTGTCTTTAGAAGAAGATTATATCCTCGAATTCTGCCGCATCGGAACCTGCCGCGACACCACATGGACGCTGGGGCATGATGAGTATTTTGTGCTGGGCGACAACCGCCCCAACAGCAACGACAGCCACAATTTCGGGCCTATTCTGCGCGACCAAATTATCGGCAAGGTTATCTTGCGCTATTGGCCGATGGAGACG
>CAZLPC010000713.1:0-645 GCA_964561305.1 uncultured Anaerolineae bacterium | reverse complement strand
AAACGAGTTTTTACCCTAGCCGCGCCTGCATCGGCTCGTCCCAAAACCCGACTATAAAAAATTCATGACCAGCGATACAACGTCGGGATTGTATCGCAACATGGTCGTGCGGCTACTGAACTTGAAAAAAATGCTAGAGCAAGCTGTCGTCGGGGATGATAAACGGACTATCGGCCATGCGCTTAAACTGGCGCACAGCGCGGCGCAATTCTTCGGACGGAATATCGAGATTCTGTTGGGTGGCAAGTTGGCTTAGGTGTGCATAGTCTATCCGATGGACATCGAGGTCGAGCAAGTGCCGATGGTCGGCGCTGCTGGCAATTTGCTTTAAAAAGCGGATCACGTCGTGGCTGTTCATGGTGCATCCCGTTCGAGGATGGCTATCCCCACCAAGTATACGATAATTCAGTATAAAGAAAGCGATCACCGTCTGTCTTTGGGCAGGATGCCAAAATTTCCTAGGCCGCTTGGTGAGGGCAATTGTCGGTTGTGGGGCATTTTGGCAATGGCGGATTATACCGCCTTCTTGACACTGCAATATCTCTGACAGAACACGGCCATGGGGTATGGTTGACCGGCCGCAACACCTTATGCTATCCTAAAAGGTATAAACATAGAAACGTTCCCTAGTGTAACCATGGAGTT
>CAZLPC010000712.1:0-1765 GCA_964561305.1 uncultured Anaerolineae bacterium | reverse complement strand
TGATTTCTGTGGGCGGGTATCCGCCTCACGGATTTTTGTCAAAATCGCGTTTGCGGAAAGCCGCCCCTACGAATGCCGCGTGCGTTGCCGATCAAAGGGGATCGCCATGCAAAATCACGTAGCGTTTCATCGTTTGCTCCTTATCAGCCAACAGGTTCTGCCATTATAAAACGTTTGAGACCTTGAGACGATAATCATGATAAAATCAAGCCATCTTCCGCAATGAGTGGGAAAAGGATCATCATGCAACAACCCGCGACTGTCCTCTACATTGATGTTGAATATACCGAAGACGACGAATATGGCCCTGTGTATGTCGCCACCAATGATGCGATTGGGTTGGTGACGGATGGACGATCCTTTGAGGAATTGCGTCACAATCTACGTGATGCGCTCGACGCTTGTCTCGGCGATTTGGACACCATCGTCACCTATAACCTCGTACCCAATCCCCACGTTGAGCTTCGTTAAGGCTTCAAGGGACTAATCACCTTGATCCGATCCTCATAACGCTTGAAATCTTCAATATTGGTCGTCAGCAAGATATCAATGCCGTTGACCAACATGGTCGCCACAATATTAGCATCATGAATTTGTCGTCCACCAATCTTATATTTTGCAAGCAATCCTACCAAAGTTGATGTAATGGCCTGATTTTCATCAGCAACTTTGAAGATCTGAATCATGTCTTGGTAATGCTCGGTTACTTCTTGAGCAGACAAGGGATTTGGCAGAAATCCTTGAGGGCGCGTCACTTGGACGATAAATTCTCGAATCACCTGCCGACTAATCTATGGTTCAACTTCATCAATCATATAGGTGCTGAGAAAGTCTGCGAAAAACTCATAATCTGGAAAATTGATGACAGCGGCTCTCAAAACGATATTGGTATCGACAAATATTTTATCGGCCACCGTCATCATACCAGTCTTCACGCCGATCAGAGTAACTAGGATCAATGGGGCCACCAGCATTAATTGCCATACGGCGTAGAAGGCCAAGACGTTCTTCGGCGGTTTGGGCGCGTGGTTTTTGGTTTTGCTCGATGAGTAGTTGCAACAATGCTTGGCGTTGTTCGAGGGGCATTTGTAGTGCCAATTCGATGATGGTCTCATAAGATACAGGCAATTGAAGGGTCATTTGAGACGGCTTTCTACATCATGGTCACCTATTCCCATTATAAAATGTTTTAAGTAACGTGTGTCTCATCATCTCAGCTTGCCACAAATGGCCAGAAATGCCTGTGTGAGTTGGGCGCGGCATGGGCTATAATCCCCTCTACAATAAAAATCCAACTCCTGCGAACTATTGAGAGGTCGTTTATGGCGCTAACTTTTCAAGACGTGATCATGAAGCTGCACGCCTTCTGGGCCCAGCAAGGCTGCATTATTTGGCAACCTTATAATATTCAGGTTGGCGCTGGAACCAACAACCCCGCAACCTTATTGCGCGTTTTGGGCCCAGAGCCATGGCGCGTAGCCTATGTCGAGCCGAGCATCCGCCCCGATGATGGCCGCTATGCCGAAAACCCCAACCGGATGCAGATGTTCTATCAATACCAAGTCATCTTAAAGCCCGAACCCGGCGATCCCCAAGAACTGTACCTCAAAAGCCTAGAAGCGCTGGGCCTTAACCCCCGCGAGCAAGATATTCGCTTTGTGGAAGACAATTGGGAAAGTCCGGTCTTGGGCGCTTGGGGCTTGGGGTGGGAAGTGTGGCTGAATGGGCAAGAGATTACGCAATTCACCTATTTTCAGCAAGCCGG
>CAZLPC010000711.1:335-1767 GCA_964561305.1 uncultured Anaerolineae bacterium | reverse complement strand
CGTGGCTATGGTTATTGAGGCATCGCAAACGGGCGACGGCGGCAAAGAGCGCGAAGGCTTTTTCATGATTGCCGCCGGCACTGCCGGGGTCATTGGCTCGGCCCCGTTGGCAGCAGCTACGCTCGTAACGATGCTACAGGTCGAATATTTGGGCAATGCAGGGATTGACTTTCAGAAAGGTTTCCAGAAGGGTTTTTCGTTGGGGGCGGCCTTCCGACAGGTGCAACACGCCGCCAACAATGGCGTAGTAGACCCCTCGCGCCAGTTGGCCGCCACTATGCTCACGTTTGATGCTACGCCGACGAGTTATGGCCCTTTACGCAACCCCGATGCCGAGTTGAGCAACGTATTAGCTGGGCGCATAGATGTTTATTCGAGAACCGTGAAGCGCAACTTGGCCCGCTTTTTGAAAGACTGCACCAATCCCAAGTCTTATGAGTTTGTGCGCAAGCAGTTTCAGTTTCATAACATGGATCACCCGGCTATCTATGCCGAAATCGCCAGCGTCTATGAGCCATTTGTCAGCGAGGTAGAAGCAGCCGAGTCCCCCGAAGAAATTTTAGAGCTGTCCAAAAAAGTGATGGAAGCCACCATTACCCTGTTGGGCGGCTATGAAACCCTTGCCAAGCAACAGCGCATTAGGGCCAACAAAGACTCGTTTATGATGGGTGGGCGCGAAAGTATGGATTAACCACCGTTGACGATCTGTGTATAATCGCTGGTGTCAACTTTTATCTGTACAAGGGAGATGCCAGTAGGCAATGGCAAACTTATCTGATTATGAAGCCCTGTGGACAACCCAGCGCGACCGCTATGTGTTGTTTCATACCGGCAGCAGCTATATCATCGTCGAGGTCGAGACGCAAGGCGTTGTTCGCATTGAAGACCCCGACCTAGCCGAAACGGTGAAACGCCGCATGATTGATGCCGGCGTGGAAATCGTAGAAGAATAGCCCGATAAATCGGTTTGACGTGTCGCCCACGCCGCGCTACTATGGTGCGTCGGTCGTGAGGACACGTTTTCGGGCGATCAAGCAGCTTTATGAGCAATTGGCATAGCCAATTGTAGGTCATTGCTGCGCCCCCCTCCACGACCACCAACTTAAGAGCCAAAACCCAAAAAAGGGACGTTATTCATGTTGAAAACTATTTGTGTTGTGGGCGTGTTGCTGGTGGTGGTGCTGGGGGCAGCCAGCTTTGGCCCGCTTGCGCCGGCCCCCGCGGCCCACGCCCAAACCCCCGCGCCGGTGTTGGTGCGCGTGGTTCATGCCTTCCCCACCGATGATGCTGTAGATATTTATATTGATGGGGCGCTGGTGGTGCGCGATCTGACACTGGGCAGCGCCACGCCGCATCTGCGCTTTGATGCCACCACCATCGAAATTGAGGTGCGTGTGGCCGGGGCCGACCGCGCCGCGCGGGCATGCGAGCG
>CAZLPC010000711.1:0-325 GCA_964561305.1 uncultured Anaerolineae bacterium | reverse complement strand
CACGCCCATTGCAGCGCGGACGGTGGCGCTTGCCACCACCGCCGGCGGCTTTGGCCAAGTGGCGCTGGTCATTCAGCCCGATGGTTTTGGCCAGCCCACGATCCGCAGCGTTGAAGACCTGCTGGCCCCCACACGCTTCGGCGGCACGCGCTTGCATCTGATCCACGCCGTCCCCGATGCGGGCCCCGTTGAGGTGGTGCTAGACAGCGGCACGCCGTTTTTAAGCGGCGCGCGCTTTAATGACCCCATTGGCACGCTCGATCCCCCCACTGGGCGGTTTGTATATGTGGTGATGGGCGCGGACGGGGTGCTGGCCACCTCTGCA
>CAZLPC010000710.1:710-1770 GCA_964561305.1 uncultured Anaerolineae bacterium | reverse complement strand
AACTGAGCGCGGCTGGTTGGGATGTAGTTGTGGTCGAAAAAGGCGGTTTTTATGTTGAAACGGACTTTGATGGCGACGAATTAAGCAGCACCGAACGCCTATTTGAAAACAAAGGGTTGGTGACGACAACCGATCTCGGTATGACGATTTTGGCGGGTAGCACACTGGGCGGCGGCACAACGGTTAACTGGTCGGCCACTTTCCGCACCCCCGATTATGTGTTGCAAGAGTGGGAGCAAGTGCACAGGGTTAGAGGCTTCACAGGCGAAACCTATCAGCAAGCGATGGATGCAGTATCGCACCGATTGAATGTCAACACCGATTGCGCGGTTAATGCTCAAAACAGCATCCTCGAAACAGGTGCAAAACGGCTCGGTTATGCCACCGATGCGATACCCCGCAATACGCTAAATTGTGAGGAGTGTGGATTTTGCAATTTTGGCTGCCAATTTGGGGCCAAACAAGGGACACTGCGTACCTATTTGCAAGATACCTACAATCGCGGTGGCCGAATTGTGGTGCGGGCCCATATAGACCGCGTATTGGTAGAGCAGGGGCAGGCGATTGGCGTAGAAGGCTATGTGACCGATGATTATGGCTATCGGCATAAGCTAATTGTAAAGGCGAAGGTGGTAGTTGCCGCCGCCGGCTCCATTCATACCCCTGCCTTGCTGATGCGCTCTGGCTTAACCAACGCGCACATTGGGCGCAATTTGCATCTACACCCCACCAGCGTCACATTTGGCATCTATGACGCGCCAGTGCGGGGTTGGCAAGGCCCCATCATGAGCCGATATGTGCATCAGTTTAACAATTTAGACGGTAAGGGCTATGGCGTGGCCCTGGAAACTGCACCGATTCATCCCGGCATTGGGGCCTTGTCGTTGTCGTGGCAAAATGGCCGCCAACATAAAGACATCATGACCCATGTTGATCACCTTTCCAATATCATCGTCATCACCCGCGATACCCACAGTGGACGCATTAAAGTTAATAAAAGCGGCCAACCTATCATCGAGTATCGTTTGGGTGACTATGATGCCCCCCATTTAATGCGCGG
>CAZLPC010000710.1:0-700 GCA_964561305.1 uncultured Anaerolineae bacterium | reverse complement strand
TTATGCGGCGGGTGCAACTATTATTGGTGCGCCCTTTGCCTTGCCGCTTAACTGGCGCACAGATGATGATTTAGACAACTATTTATATCAAGTAGCCCGAAAGCGCCTTAGCACCAACGACTTGGTGTTGTTTAGCGCCCACCAAATGTCGAGTTGCCGCATGGGGGGTAGTTCGGCACGCGGCGCAGTTGATCCCACTGGTCAAACTTATGAGGTGCAAGGCTTATATGTGGCCGATGGCAGCGTTTTGCCCACCGCAACCGGTGTTAACCCCATGTTAAGCATTATGTCGGTGGCCCATGTTATCGCTGGCCACATTCAAGCCGCGTATACAGCTTAGGAGTATTCAATTTTGATACGTTCAATTTTGCAAGATGTTCAAAAACCAGAAACTGGTAGTGTACTATGGAACTGGCCATTACCATTTTGGTTACTGGTCAGCTATCTAATTGCAATTTTGGGGTTGGGTTTGTTGCCCGTTACCACCGCCCGCGATGTTTCCGTGAGTGAACCTGATGCGTTTTCGTGGTTTGCCGCCACCATTATCGGCGGGGTAGTGATGGTGTGGGTGGTTGTTCGCAACATTTGGAGCGCCATTATTGATGAGCGCGAAGCAGCCCGCACCAACCCAGCTAAAAAACCCGCCGCCGATGCGCTATCCGTGCGAGGATTGCTTAACCTAACCGAAAGCCGCACCCGA
>CAZLPC010000709.1:0-1776 GCA_964561305.1 uncultured Anaerolineae bacterium | reverse complement strand
TTAAAAGATCGGGCGAGGCCGCATACACCGACAAAATTGCATCGCCACGTTGGGCGTAGTCGGCGGTGATAGCGGGCTTCCATGTCGGAAATTCATCGAACGAATCACGCGGCGCATTTTCAAAGCGAATGCGATCAATTTGCTCATCTTTCCATACAGTGTCCACATAACGCGCACCTGCCAAATAGGCCTGACGGGCCACCGCCCGCACAAAATCGGCGGCTTCAATGGGCGCACCGCCCTCGCGTGAGCTAGACGAACCAATTAGCAAACGTTGGCCGGGCTGAAGGTTTAGGCCGATTTTGACCACCACTTCAGCGTATTTTTCTAACAGTTCTGTAAATCCATTAAACACAGAAGCCTCCAATTTCATTGGCGCATTGATAGCGCCAATCAGTATAGATCATGTTTAGCTTTTGGCATAGCATTTTGACAATAGGTGCGCTAAATATAGGACTGTATATATTGTATTGGTAGCAGGTTGAGGCCGTATGCGTAAGACAGACACACAGATCACTATTTGGGCAACAACTTTAATAGGCTTGCTGGTGCTGACGGGTGGCCTACTGGTGATGATTGGAGCAGCACTAGACCGCGGGCAAGCGCCCCTTGAAGTCACACAACAAGCAGATGTGGCGGTGTTTGCTGGTGCAGAACCCATTTTGCCCCAGAATGACCCCAACCCTATTTTAGACTTGCCCTATGCCCCCGAACAAATTGAGCAGGGTGCGGCGTTGTATCAAATAAACTGCGCCTCGTGTCATGGGCAGAATGATGGCAGCGTACAAGCCAATTTGATTGGCAAGGCGCTGGCCAACAATAGCTATGTGCAAGACACTGATGATGCAACCATTGTACAGATGATCATCAATGGGCGGGCCGCTGATGATCCATTGAATAGCGTTGGCATTGCCATGCCAGCACGGGGCGGCAATCCGCGCCTAACCAATGCCGACATTCTTGATATTGTGGCTTATTTGCGGACGCTAGAGAATAGCATACCTGTGAACGCGGTGGCTGATACGGAGCGCTTGCCCCAAAACGCCGATTATCGCTGGGAGAAAGTGGTTGGCGACTTCGACAACGCAATTTTTGTTACCACCGCCAACGACGGTACAAATCGGTTGTTTGTGATGGAGCAAACGGGCTATATTTTGGTCGTGGAAAACGACTCCTATTTACCTACGCCATTTTTAGATCTATCGGCCTTATTGCCGTTGGCTGTCTATCATGGCAGTTATACCGAGCAAGGGTTGTTGGGATTGGCTTTTCATCCCAACTATGCCAACAATGGCTTGTTTTTTGTATCCTATACAGGTCAAGATGGCGGCAGCGTCATTGCGCGTTATCATGTATCTGACAGCAATCCTAATCTGGCCGATCCCAACAGCGCCGAAATTGTATTAACGCATCCGCAACCGTTCCCCGATCATAATGGTGGCAACTTAGTTTTTGGCCCCGATGGCTACTTATATATTGGTTTTGGCGATGGGGGCCGCCCCGCCGAACCCAACTACTACTCCCAGCGCCCTGATACGTTTTTGGGCAAAATGATTCGGATAGATGTGGATTCGGACAGTCCTTATGCGATTCCGCCTGATAATCCATTTGTGTCTGAAGCGGGCTTTTTGCCCGAAATTTGGGCGCTTGGCTTGCGGAATCCGTGGCGTTTTAGCTTTGATCGGGCGACGGGCGATTTATGGATCGCTGATGTGGGTCAGTGGCGCTTAGAAGAAGTGAACTTTCAACCCGCTAACGTCGGCGGACAAAATTATG
>CAZLPC010000708.1:0-1778 GCA_964561305.1 uncultured Anaerolineae bacterium | reverse complement strand
GTATTAAATAATGTGGTATTGGGGCCAGAAATTCGTGGTACAGGCCGGCAGCAAGCAATGGCTAAAGCCCGCGAACTGTTGCCATTGTTTGGTTTGGATGGGTTTGGCGATGTTTTTCCGTCTCAGCTATCAGGCGGAATGCGTCAACGTGCGGCATTGCTGCGAACCTTTTTAATCGGCAGTGACATTTTGCTATTGGATGAGCCGTTTGGTGCACTAGACGCGCTCACACGCCGCGAGTTGCAAATCTGGCTATTGGATGTGTGGGAGCAGTTTGGCTATACTATACTTTTTGTGACGCATGATGTGGAAGAAGCTCTGTTTTTGAGTGATCGGGTGATCGTCTTAAGCCCACGACCGGGCAAAATCATCTTAGAACAGCCGCTTCCATTTGCACGACCCCGCCAACAAACCTTTGATCCGTATGCGTCGGTGGTTATCGAGCAACAGGCGGCGTTGTTGCGTGCCTTGAAAGGAAACCCCCATGCCCAATCATCTGCCCCAGAACCACCTGCCACATCCCCGCACCCTCACCGTTTATAAGCAAAATGCGCTGGGCGAGGTGGTGTGGCACTATTCTGGCCAAAAAATTGTGCAAACCCCCACATTGATTGTGCTAGAGGCTATTTTTGGGCGCGACGATTATTCCACCGATTACCATACGTTTAAACGCGGAGACCGAATGCTAGAGTGGTTTTATAGCGACCGATGGTATAACATTTTTGAACTGCATCATCGGCAAACCAATCAACTAGAAGGCTGGTATTGCAACATCACACGCCCCGCTATTTTTGATGCATTGGGTATTCATGCCGATGATTTAGCGATTGATGTGATGGTCTATCCAGATGGAAACACGCGCATTTTAGATATGGATGAATTTGCAGCCTTGCCCATTGCGCCTGATACGCGTGCTGCTGCCGAGCTAGGGTTGCAACAGCTTTTGCAACATATAGGGCAATGCCTTGCACCCTTTGATTTAATCAAACAGGGTTAATAAGTTGACCATCGTGCAGCCAGTAGCTAAAATTTATCCTCGAAGTCAAAAAATGTTATAGGGAGTAGATAAATGGCGGAAGTAAGTCCTAAACTGTTGATTGGTGTTATTGAGAGTCTCATTGGTGCGCTGGGTAGCAAAGACCAAGATACCTTTACTAAACAATTTAGCCCAGATGTTGTGCTGCGCGACCCCTATGGGACAAGTGAATATAAGGGCCTTGATGGCGTACGGGTGTATTGGGATAACGTGTTTAAAATTTGGTTTTATTACGACATCCGCCTGAACAGCTACTATATGGGTGGCGAAAGCCGTGTGGCAGTGCGCTGGTCGGTCAGTGGCACAGCTGTCAACAATAAGACTGCCGATTTTACTGGTATTGCCATTTACGACTTTAACGATGCAAACAAGATCATCAGCGTCGAGTCTTATTGGAACTATGAACGTGTGTTGGAGCAGATAAAAAACGAGTGATGTGTGACTGCCATAACCGTTTTATATACGGCTAATTTACACGCTGATCTTAATTTGATGCCGCGTGTGGCTACACAATTGCAGACCATCCGACAATCCTATGGGGTCAACCCGCCACCGTTTTTAATGCTGGATGTAGGTGGCGCGTGGTCAGCCGAACATTGGGTATCTGTAGCAACCGAACATCGCGCCCCTTATCTTATTTTAGATGCAATGGGCTACGATGTTGTCTATGCCGATGGGCTAGATGTTGGTGGCATTATCGGTTTACAAACAGTGGTGCAAACCCGCTTACTAGATGCCAGTG
>CAZLPC010000707.1:0-1783 GCA_964561305.1 uncultured Anaerolineae bacterium | reverse complement strand
ATTGGGGTAACAGGGCGGAAATATGACGAAAAAAGGATTCTTGATGTCAGATTATCTCATTAACATCTTTTATAGCGAAGAAGATGGCGAGTACATCGCCGACATTCCTGATCTCAAATATTGTTCGGCTGGTGGGGCTACCCCCGAAGAAGCCCTGCGCGAGGTCTTAATTGCTAAATCAGTATGGTTAGAAACCGCCATCGCTGAAAATATTCCTATTCCAACACCCCACTCACGCCCGATTCGGCACAGTCAGGGATAGAGCTATTGTTGTCTATCGCCTAAAAGACCTCCTACGCAAACCATAACTTTTGCGCGTGTATTTTGCGCTATAATAGCGTCAAGAGTAGGGGCGCTGCTCGCTTAAGGCCAGTGATGGTTCGGCGCGGGCGGCAAGGTCAAGGATTGTCACGGTGGAGGACAATAGAAATGGAAATTATCGCCTATATTATTGCGCTGTTGGTTCCGGCGCTGGCGCTGTATTTAATGTCGTTGCTAGACCTGTATGGCACGGGCAAGTATGAGACATTTTTTATTTGCATGGGCTGGGGCGCAACGGTGGCTTTTGGCCTGTCATACACGGTCAACAACTTTTTTATAGACACCATCGGCTATGAAAACGTGACGCGCTTCACCGCGCCCGTGGTCGAAGAAATCTTCAAATCCATCATTTTGTGGTATTTCGTCACACGCCCGCGCTTTCGCTATTTGGTGGATGGCGCGGTCTATGGGTTTGCAGCCGGCACAGGCTTTGCCGTTATCGAAAACTTCTTCTTTATTCGGGGTGGCGAAGGGGCGCTGGGCATTGCCATCAGCCGCGTGCTCACTGCGTCATTAATGCACGCCACCGCGAGCGGCTTGGTGGGCATTGGCATGGGGCGCTTGCGCCGCAGCAATCGCGGCGGCCTTAGCAAATATGGCTTTCCTCTATTTGGCATGTTTTCGGCTATCGTGCTACACAGCGCCTATAACAACGTCGTGCAGATTGATGGGTTGCAAGCCCAATATCTGTTGCTATTGGGTATTTTGATCGGCATTGGCGGCAGCGTGATTATTGGCGTAATCATCAATCAGGGCTTGGCCGAAGAAAAAGCCAACTTCCGCGAAACCTTGGGGTTGCAAGTGGGCGTAAGCAGCGCCGAAAGCAGCGCCGTGCAACAACTGGGTAGTACGGCCATGGAGCAAATTTTACAAGATTTGTCCGACTTTTTTGGCGCGGCCAAAGCCGACAAAATTCGGCAACTGTTGGTGTTGCAGGCCAACATCGGCATTTTGCAGCGCAACCTCGCGGCCCCCTCCAGCGAGCGCATGAAAGAAGCATGGCGCGAAGAAGTCGCCGAATTGCGCCAAAAAACCGATGTCCTCCGCAACGAGATCGGACTCTATGTGATGTCGTTTTTGCGCGGCATCTTCCCCACCGACGACACCGACATGTGGAATGCCATCAGCGCCACCGCCGCCGAGTATGACCCCGGCCATGTGCATAAATTTGATGTGTTCATGATGGCCTCTAGTAGCTTGGGGGCCGAAGACGTGGCCCGCATGGAGCGCATGGGGCGCAAGTTGCAGGGCATTGATATTTTTAAGCACGTAGACCTCGCCGATTTAGAAAACCTGAGCCGCGCCATTGTCGAGCGCCGTTTTGACAACGGGACGCTGTTGTTTAATCAGGGCGATGAAGGCGAAGCCATGTACATGATCGAGGGCGGCGGCATTGATATTTTTATTGTGGACGAAGCCACCAAATCCGAGCGATTCATCCGCACCTATCAACATGGGGCGG
>CAZLPC010000706.1:0-1793 GCA_964561305.1 uncultured Anaerolineae bacterium | reverse complement strand
TGGCAGCAACAGAAGCCAACAGCGCCGGAATGATGATGCTGAGAATGGCACTAATGACGGCTAAAATTTGCCATAAGCCCAGCGCTGGCTCAATATTTGTCAGCAAGGCCATCAGTGAGGCACATCCACACAATCCCACCCACGGTAACATGAGTGACACCCGCCCAAACAAGTGAGCCGGTGGGCGGCTTTTTAGATAGGTAAGGTGAGGATTGTGGATGGTTACTTGCATAGTTTGACTAGGCGGTGGGTGAAATTTTTCAGAAGTTTTCATTTTCATATTTTTTGCCACGACACATTCAGTTAAAATGGATTATACAAGCCGTTGATTGACCAACGAGACAGGTAAGGATAGAGCATGACCAGCTACAGCGAGATTCAGACGCTCGTACATATTTTAGCACAAGAACCCGGCCCCAACGCCGCCGCCCCCGAAGACAGAGCCACCGCACTGCAAGCCATCTGGGACTTGGGCGAAGCCGCTTTGCCCGCGCTATTAGAAGCCCTCTCGACGACGTATGTGGCCTATATAACCCGTGCCTTCTCTTTTATTGGCGAGACGGCAGTGCAACCACTTATCGGCGCAATGCAGTCGCCCGATGCCCAAGCCCGTGCCAATGCTGCTTATATACTCGGCAAAATGGCCGACCCAGCAGCATTGAATGCCTTATTAGATAGGCTTGATGATAATGATGAAATTGTGCGTAAAGAAGCGGCCCATGCCCTCGCCGGGTTCCGAAATAAAGTAATGGTTCCGCATTTACTGCGGCTACTCGACGACGACTCGGCGGATGTGCGAAGTGCTGTGGCATCCACATTGGGCTTGCAAGAAGATGTACGGGCCGTAGAACCACTTAACGATGTCTTTTTGCGCGATGCCGATGAGCGTGTGCGGCGGGCTGCTCAAGAAGCGTTGCGTCGTATTGGCGAACGCAGCCAACAAGAAAATGTAGATGAGATGAACCCCGATGTGCAAGCCCGCATGGCCGAAGCCTTGCACAAGACTTCTCAGCCCACCCAAGACACCGAAAAACTGTTTCATACCTTTGGCATTCCGCGCTATGAGTTGCTGCTGGCCACCCTAGAAAGCAACGATCATAATGTGCAGCGTCGCGCCGTGCGCGAGCTTATCCGCATGGGGGAAAAAGTCGTCGAGCCGCTCATTAAATCGGTCTTGGGTAATCCTATGTCTCATGTGCGGGCGCATGTTGCGTTTGCCTTAGGCGAGCTGGGCGATCAGCGTGCCCGTGCGGTGTTAGAACAACTTACACGCGACGATTATGAAGATGTGCGCTATGCCGCCACACATGCACTAGAAAAATTGAATAGCCAAGAAAGCCAGCCCGAAGCCTAGTGCCTTCAGGCTGACTTAATTGCCAACATGAAGGCCTTTATCTGAGGGCGCTATTCGACAATTTCAAAAATGTGGAGGGCGCTTGCGGTGGGATTAGTTTGCAATACATAGCGGCCATTGGGCGACACAATCAGCCGCCCCAAGCCGTCCCCCTGCGAGAATAGCGTCAGTTGCCCGCGCACATCTAGCAGCAGTTCGCTCGCGTCGGCATTAAAATTGACAACTGTTAGCGGACTGAGCAAGCTGCGGGCCACAAACCCATGATTACTGATATATATGCGGTCGCCCAATGGATGCACGGCCATCGCATACGGCTCATACTCGATACCATCTAGTGGCAACGTAACCAATTCAATAGGAGTGGTGCGGTTTTGCAGGCGCAAGGCAGTTAGGTTGCGCCCACTGGTGTTTAGCAACAATAAGAAGTTGCCCGTAGGAT
>CAZLPC010000705.1:769-1796 GCA_964561305.1 uncultured Anaerolineae bacterium | reverse complement strand
GGGGCGCTCGTTTTCTAGGGAGGCGTTATCGGTGGCCAGTGCTAGGCCGCCAAGTGTTTCAAGGCCTACCCAGTCGCTCGGATAGTCTAGCTGCAAGCCGCGCTCGGTCGTCAGCAGTTGGGTGTCGTCTTGGGCGGCGGCAGGCCACACGCCGACAATTGTCAGCAGCAGCAGCAATCCAATCAAAATTCGCATCAGGGGCTATCCTTCGTGTCTTGGGTACTCATCAGATTAATAGTATACCTAAAATGGGATGTTGGTGCTTTTCTTAAAGCAAAGCTATACTAACCATAATCAAATATTAAGATTTAAACAAAGGGATGTGATGATGAATCGGGCGCGAACAGAAGCCACCATCGGCGACCGCCCCGCCTCAGAGGACGCGCTAGACTACTCGCGCTATGCTGATGCGTTGGTGAGCTTTATCTTGTGCGAGGGCATCGAAACCCCGCTCACCATTGCAGTTGATGGGCCATGGGGGACGGGCAAAACCACCTTAATGTTGATGATGGCCCAGCGCTTGCGGGCGCTGGATGTGCCGACGGTCGAGTTTAATGCGTGGCGCTATAGCGGGCAAGAAGCCATGTGGGCCGCCATTGCCACCGCCGTCATGCAACAGGCGTTTGAAGGCACACACGGCCCGCTCAAAAAAACCAAATTGGCCTTGCGCTTATTGTGGCGGCGCTATATTGATGACTTTGACACGGGTATCAAGCGCCCCCGCCATATCCTCACTAGCCTTAAACTGCTGTTTAGTGCGTTTGTGAACTATGTGCGGACGAATGCGGCCACGGTGGGGGCGTGGGCGTTGGGGGTCTTGGTGGTGGTGGCGTTGTTCGGCTTGCTGGATCAGACTGCGACCGCACTTTTGGCCTTTGCGGGCGCATTGGCCGAGGCCTTGCGGCGCTTGTATCATCAAAGCAAAAACCTGCATTTGCGCCAATATGCGCGTACGCCCAGCTATCAAGACCAATTGGGCTTTCTGCACGAGTTCCGCGAAGACTTTCGACGCATTGCCTCGGCCATC
>CAZLPC010000705.1:0-759 GCA_964561305.1 uncultured Anaerolineae bacterium | reverse complement strand
ACTATCACACCACCAAGCCCACCCTGCGCCGCCCACTGGTGATTTTGATAGACGACTTGGATCGCTGTTTGCCCAACCAAATCGCGGATGTGGTAGAGGCCATTAGCGTGGTGTTGGACACCGAAGACTGTGTTTTTGTGATCGGCATGGAAACCCGCGTGGTGGCCACCAGCCTCGACATCCGCTATCAGGACATTGGCGAACGCTTGGGCAGCGATGCCAGTGGCACAACCATCGGCGATCATTTCTTAGAGAAGATTATTCAAGTCAGTTTTCGGTTGCCCCAGCCCGATATTCGCCCCAACAGTGCCTTTATGAATAGCTTGTTTGGCTTGTCGGCTGTGCCTACCGATCTGCCCCGCGCTTTCAAAAAACCCCAACCCGTCCCCATTCATGCCGAGATGCAAGCGGCCATTGCGGGCGTATTGGGTCATCTGCAAGACAATCCGCGCCGCATTAAGCGCTTTGTCAATTTGTATCGGTTGCGCGTGCTGATTTTGCAAGACACCGCCAGCAGTGGGGTGGTGTTGGTGACGGAGGGGGCGGCCCGCCAACCCCTGACCAATGGCAACATTCAAGTGTCGTATGCCGAACTGGCCGAGTGGGTGTTTTTGGGGATGATGTATCCGGATTTTGTGGGGCGGATGCAGCGCGACAAAACCTTTGATAATCGGTTTGTGGCGGTTTATGAAGAATTTGCCGCGCTCGATAGCCGCCTGAAGCGCCTGATGCTGGCCGAGTCTATCACTGACCCCACCG
>CAZLPC010000704.1:0-1797 GCA_964561305.1 uncultured Anaerolineae bacterium | reverse complement strand
CCAGTTATGGCAAGTTCCGCATTGAGATTATTGGGCTACCCAACGAGCCAGAAAGCGTGCGGATTGACGATATTCCTGCACCTGTATGGTTCTTTGATGGTGGGGTGGTCGAAATTTTGACTGCACCCTTCACCAAAGTTGAACTGGTCGGCAAGCGCAAAGACCCATCCACGCTTGCCGATACGGTGGTCAGCCGCCGCGATTAAAATGACTATTAAAAAAGCGACTCCATCACGAGTCGCTTTTTTAATGCTATTCGTCGGATTTTTAGCCCAAAGCCTCAAAGTCGGTGAATAAGAAATGATCATAGTAGTAGTGAATCCATAAAAAGCAGAGAATGGCGCTATAGTAGGCCGCGTCGAAATGTTGGTTGCTGCCAATGTTAGCTGGATCAACCAACGCCGCAATGACATAAATGGCCACGCCCAATACTACCGAAGCCATCCCCATGGCCAAGCTCGTAAAGTAAAGGCGACGCGTGCCCTCTTGCTTGGCAATGTTGTCTACTAGGGGAGCATTCACTTGCAGATCGCCCCCTTGTTGGCGCAGTTTTAAGATGTAAAAGGTTAGCACCAAATATTGGAACGAGTGCCATGTGTTCATGCCTTGAAACGCGGTATCCAGATTGGGCAAAGCTGGCACACCAAACGATACCGCCGCCGTGATCACGATAAAGGCTGTCTTGGGCCAATGCACATAGCCGCCGCGCATTTCTATAGCGGTCTTAATGGCAAAGGCGACCACCGATGCCGCAAACACACCCGACAGTAACACAAACACCCACAACTGCTGAAAGAAACCCGGAATAACCGCCATTAGGTCGTTTGCGCCAATATTGAACGCACCTTGACTGATCTTATAGGCTGCAACAGGAGCCATGCTGGTCATCAGTACCATATAGTCAATGATACGGGCAGGCCTAGACAACAGTTTTTTCAGTTCTTTGGACTCTTTAATGCCTTTTTGCTGGTTTTCACGATGATAGTATAACTCGACAATATAGGTGGCTTGATGCAACACATGCACCAGCGCCCAAAAGAAGAAAATCGCTAGTAAAAGGGTTAAGTTTAAGAATGCCAACGACAATACCACAATTGGGATCACTACTGCCGAGCGCACCAACATCGGATAGCGACCTACAAATTGGCGATCAAAGGTGGTACGTAGAAACGTCGCATACATGTGGGGCCCGCCCACCAACACCGCCACCACACCATTGACCATGTTGCGGCTGAAGTCATCGGCTAAACCAAATTCCATACCTAAAATATAAAAAAGATAGGGGATTGGCACTAAAAACACGCTGAAGGTGATGAACAACAAATCCCAACGGCGGTCACGCAGCCATAAACCCTCGGCTAGGGCGCGGCTGGGTTGTGCAATTTGATTGCGGGTGATCGCTGTCGCACTCATGAAACTAACCCTCGTCTATACCACTCATCTGTTATCTGGAGATCGGACTTTCTGACAATATACGATCTGCCGTGTTTTAGCAATTTGTAAAAATGCCCTAATGTGTCGCTATAGTTAGCACTACGCAGCAAGGCGAGGAAATGTCTCAGCTATAGTTGTAGTGCGTAGCATAGCTCAAGATTTCATCGAAATTATGTGGCGGAAACCATCTGCTTTAGCGGGTGGTATCTGCTTTAGCGGGTGGTAATTGACAGATGCGAAAGCAGCAAGTTTTTGCCTGTTCCTAATAGAATTAAAGATCATTAAAGCGACAGATGCGAAAGCCTACATTTGCCAACCGATCATGAGGAGGCAAACTATAGCGAAAGGTCACGGATACAAGTT
>CAZLPC010000703.1:1582-1804 GCA_964561305.1 uncultured Anaerolineae bacterium | reverse complement strand
CTCTCGTTCAATCCAATAGCAAGCGTCGGCAGGATGGCGCTCACCAATTATCTGACGCATTCTGTGGTGGCCACCACTTTGTTTTATGGCTATGGCTTTGGCCTATATAACGATTTGAGCCCCACCCTGACGGTCGGCTTGGTGCTGGTTATCTTCGGGGCTCAAATTGCGTGTAGCCAGTGGTGGATGGCCCGCTTTCGCTTTGGGCCGATGGAGTGGCTG
>CAZLPC010000703.1:0-1572 GCA_964561305.1 uncultured Anaerolineae bacterium | reverse complement strand
TCAACCCCCGCACCACCAGCGAGATGCCCGCCCACCAAAGCAGCTAGGCTAGCTCAGATGAAAAGGCGCGCCGCAGCGCGTCTTTTTAGAGAAATTTTAGGGGTTACCGAAAAACAACCAATAATAAAAATGCCACAAGTATTCCATGTTAGACATCCTTTATTTAGTGCAGCTTGCGCTGCAAGAGTGAACATACTTTTATCATATCAAACTGTCGTTACGAAATCGTTACGGTGATTCTATGGTGGGCGCGATGTTTTTAGCGCCAAAAATAGACTTTGCAGCAGTTATGGAAGCAAATGGCGTAAACCGTCAACAAATGGGTGGGGCTGGTGTACAATGGCAGCATGAGCTTTTGACAACGGAGTAGGGCATGAGCGTTCAATTTATAGATTTGTTTGCTGGCATCGGCGGCTTTTAGTGAAAGATAAAATGACTTTATGGATGCGTCGCTAGACCCAAAGTACCTAAAGATTTTAATTGATCGCTTAGCCGTCTGTAAAACATACAAACCTAGGTTTGGCCAGGGGGGCGAAGGTGTCTCGCTGGATGCGTTTCGCATGTTGTATGGGGGTGATCCTTTTTATGCGTGGTTTGGTTTAGATCATCCTTTGCTTTATGCAGCACACAAAGCGGCAGGCGGTATCACATCTGTTTATCGCCAGATTGGTATTGGCGGCGAGATGCTTTTTCGTCGGATCGTGCAAGATCACTTAAGTCTAACAACAGAGCAATCGAAATGGTCTTATCAATTTTTGGCTAGCAGTGGCCAAATACGCATATTTTCGCTGGATGCACGCATCGAGCCAGATCATGTGCTAGACATTGAAAAGCGTCAGCTGATCATCCAGTGGATGCAAAAGGCAGCCAGCCGACTTCAATTAAATGAGCGCGTAGCGGCGGCCATGAACGGCATTGTTTTTGAAGTTCGGCAAGGCTATAAAAGTAAAGATTCTAAGCGGCAAAATGCAGATATGGCAAACGCGGCCGAGGCGTATACGCAAGGATACTTGCCCATTCTCGTCGTGCTATCCACTCAAATTGACAGCGACATAGTAGAGCGTTATGAACGCGGAAGATGGCTTGTACTACGGGGTACACTTTCTAGCGACGATACCTTCTCGACCTACGCTTTTGTCCATCAGGTGCTCGGTTATGATCTGGCAGCTTTTTTTCAAAGAAACAGCGCGCAACTAAAACGCTATACAGAGGATGTCTTAGAAAGCTTATTGAGAGCGGATGATGACACTTAAACAACGTGCTGATTTGACATTCAAAGATAACCGTAAGCGTATTCGGCACGGGTGGGTACGGCTTACTCCGGCCTACTCAGTAAAGATTGTCGAGCAAATTCTTAGCCAACAGCCAAATATCACCACTATTTTAGAGCCTTTTTCGGGGACAGGTACGACTGCCTTGGTTGCTGCACAACATGGGCTTAAATGTGATCTCTATGATATTAATCCTTTTCTGTTGTGGCTGGCACAGGTTAAATGTGCCAACTACCAACCCGATCAACTGCGGCTGGCACACGATGTGTCTAAGGCTGTTGTCGTGGCAGCCCATAAAAAT
>CAZLPC010000702.1:0-1805 GCA_964561305.1 uncultured Anaerolineae bacterium | reverse complement strand
TTGGCATTGCAAGGGGTTGTTGTTGCCCCCGACATGCAGGCACTGGCCCGTCAACTGGGCCATGAACAGTCCCAAACAGATGTTACACAGCTACAACTGACGCTGGCAGGCATTGGCGATTATGCGGCTAGCTGGGGTGATGCGGCGGCGCTATGGTTGGTGCTGGCGGTGACGAAGTTGATTCGCGAGGTAACCGCCGAGTATCCCCACGCTACCTATGGCTGTGTGCCTCCCCATCAATTTTTATTGTTGATGCCAGAAGAACACTATCAAGAGATTGGCCATCGTTGCCTAACGGGGTATCAAGAGTTATACGATGTGCTGCTGCGTACCCACCGCAAGCCTAGCTCACCGATATGGCATCGGCGGGCGGTGGTGCAACACTTTCCACAACTAATTGTGGAAAACGACGATAAAGGGGACTTGATTTTAGACGATGATCTGTCAGATCATAGTAATAAGCCATCATAGTTCACACAGTCAGATAGTAGAATCATGTTTAACCAAACTGCACTTTCACTAGCAACCATTCAAGCCGCACTCACTTTAGAGCCATTTGACGTATTTCGTGCTCAGTTGGTTATGGCTCCTTTGCAGCGGCGCATTACGCGCCCTATCGAAAAAGAAGGCGCTGCTAAAGAAGCAGCTGTTTTGGTGCTGCTCTATCCGCATTTTCATCATTTGTACCTTGTTCTGATTCGGCGCAACAGCTATCCGGGCGTACATAGCGACCAAGTTGGGCTGCCCGGCGGCAAGCGCGAACAGAACGAAACATTTTTGCAGACCGCCCTGCGCGAGACATACGAAGAGCTAGGCGTTGCTCCACAGACTATACAACTCTTGGGCCAACTTACGCCCATTTATATTCCGCCCAGCGATTTTGAAGTACATCCGTTTGTCGGATACACCTCACAACGCCCGCTATGGATTCCTGATCCTAGAGAGGTATCGGGAATAATCGAAACACCGCTCACAACCTTGCTAGACGATTCTATTAAGCGCGACGAAGACATGACCTTGCAAGGTATGACTATTCGTGTGCCTTATTATGAAATTCAAGGGCATCAGGTGTGGGGAGCAACTGCCATTATGCTAAGTGAGTTAGAAGGCCGCCTGCGGTCTATCTTACCTACCCAATAAGGCAAATTTTATGATGAGGACAAGCCTGATAATGGCGCTATCATCATTGTTTCCCGCAGACATCTCCCGTACCCGAACAATCTTCTAGTGTTGGGCAGTCACAGGCTAATGTGCTTTCTAATACAGTTCGCATGGACAAAATATGGGCCAACAAGTCATCTAGCTCATTTAATTTGGGGCCAGCTAGGGACTGCCAGCGTTGGGATGGAGGGGTATCTAATGAGAAGCCATGCAATAAGGTGTCTATTTCGGCAAGTGTAAGCCCAGCCGATTGTGCTAGACGAATAATGCCAATTTTCTGCAATACAGAAGCATTATAGCGGCGCTTGCCACTTAGGCGTTGGGCAGGGGGCAACAAACCAATTTGTTCATAGTAGCGGATGGTTGATGGTGCAATGCCCGCTTGCTTTGCAATTTCACCAATACTAAACAACTTCATGTTTGGCCTCTTGACATCAAGTTCACTTTAAGTCCTAGACTCAAACTGTATTCTAAAATAAATCAATCTGTCAACCTGTTTTAAGGAGCACAACAGCATGACTGAGCATATACAGCTACGTTCAGATAATGTTGCCATTGCTTGCACGCTCGCGGTGTTTTCCGATGAGCAACGCGAGCGCCATCTTAAGCTAGCCCAAACCTTGTTTGGCGAAGTGCTAGAGGTG
>CAZLPC010000701.1:0-1805 GCA_964561305.1 uncultured Anaerolineae bacterium | reverse complement strand
ATATATACACCGCATTTAGGTTGTCACGCCCACAAAAATAGCATCGGCATATACCTGCCGATAGCCTGTATCAATGTAACTGATGCTTTCGGCCAGTTGGCGCGATGCTGTGTTTTCAGCTTCGACCAAATATATCGGTTGCCGCCCCATGCGTAACAATTCGTCGGTGAGGGCCACCAAAACATGCCGCCCCCAGCCGCGCCCACGCACCTCAGGATCAGTATGTACATACACTTCGGCAAAGCCCGGGCTGTGCCAATTGACCCCGGCGATGGCTTGATATTGCCCCACGTTAATCTCGCAGCGTGGCAATCCGTTGGTGCTGGTTTTGCGCTCTACCATTACATTAATTTGAGGCTTAAAGCGGCGGCTATCGAGTGTGTAAATTTGCAAAATGCGTTGTTGGGTCAGTTGCAAATCATCGCCTACCAGCGGCAATTGATTAACATTGGCAAAAAAAATATAGGGCCGCCCCGCCACCAGTGTCTTTTTCATCAGGCGCTGGGCCACCGCCGCATTATGACAAACCATGGTTAGCAATGGACGAAACAAGTCTTGCCCAGTTTGAAAAATGCCCACTGCGCCCTCTGTTTTGCCCTGTTCATCAAAAATGGTATGCAGTGTCGAACGGGCCGGATCATGAAACAACATATAGTATGCAGTGGGTGCATCTTTCGGGCTGGTATCGTCTAGTAGCTGTCGCGCATAACGCCGATGTTCGCTCAATGACAGCAGTGCCGCCATCATAGACCTTCCTTAAGATTAGGGGTGTAAATGGTTGAGCAAACGGGCATAGGGCACAGTTTCACGCACATGGGGTAGGCCACATATCCACGCTACGGTACGCTCTATGCCCAAGCCAAAGCCAGCATGGGGCACGCCACCATAGCGCCGCAAATCCAGATACCACTCATAATTTTCAGGATCGATGCCGATTTCAGTAATGCGTTGGCGCAATAAGTCGAGATCATAAATACGTTCGCTGCCGCCTGTAATCTCGCCATATCCTTCTGGGGCCAACAAGTCCACGCTGCGGCACACTTCGGGGCGGCCTTCAACAGGCTGCATATAAAAGGCCTTCACAGCAGTAGGATAGTTATACACAAACACAGGCCGGTCAAACATCTCAGCGATAGCTGTTTCATGGGGACTGCCAAAGTCGCTGCCCCACTCAATCATCAGCAATTCTTTTTGTTCAGGATCGGTGGTTTGCGCAGCAAGTTCTTGTAAGCGGGCGACGGCATCGTCATAAGAAATGCGAGCAAAGGGCGCTTGCACTTTTTCGAGCTGGCTAAGGTCACGCTCTAGCAGTTCTAGCTCATAGCGATGCTTGGCTAACACTTCAGAGACAATGGCCGAGACAAACTGCTCTTCCATGTCCATCAGATCTTCTAGGTTAAAGAAAGCCATCTCTGGCTCCACCATCCAAAACTCGATCAGGTGACGGCGTGTCTTCGACTTTTCGGCGCGAAAAGTAGGGCCAAAGCAATAGACTTTGCCAAAAGCGGCCATATTGGCTTCATTATAAAGCTGTCCGGTTTGAGCAAGGTAGGCCGGTTGCCCAAAATAGTCTACTGCGAACAAATCAGTTGAATTTTCGCCCGCCGAGCTAGAAAGAATGGGTGTGTCTACCAACAAATAGCCATTGCCATCTAACCAATTGCGAATAGTGCGAACGATCGTCGCCCGAATCCGCAAAATGGCCCATTGCCGCGACGAGCGCACCCACAAATGGCGTTGGCTCATTAAGAAGTCTACGCCGTGTTCTTTGTTGCCAATAGGGTATTCGTCGGCTTGCTGCACCA
>CAZLPC010000700.1:0-1807 GCA_964561305.1 uncultured Anaerolineae bacterium | reverse complement strand
GTTTGGGGATCGTTCCATAGCCGCCCATCAATAAGGTCGAAGCGGATTGCGTCGGTGGTGGGGTCTATGGCTTGCAGTTGCAAATCGGTGAGGTTGTCGGGATCGTCGGGGTCGCCTTCGGCATCCAGCAAGGCTTGGACATTAAGGGTAAAGGTCTGATAGACGGCTTCAACAGCGGGGTCTTCGGTGGTGATTAGCGTTGCAATCTCCGACAGATCGCGCTCGCGGTCGTCGCGCACGGCCACCGCTAGCTGAAAGTTCCACGTCTGATAGAGCTCATCGGCCAACCGATTGAGGCCCATAAAAACGGAGGTAACGCCCATAAATGCGCCCACTGCCAGCGTAAGGGTCAGCACGGTAAGGGCCAAGCGGGCGCGTTGTTGATAGATATTGATGAGGCCGCGATGCACGCTGAAGGGCAGGCGCAAGTGGCCCAACCCTTGCGTAAAGCGATCCGTGCCGAAACGACTTTGCAAGCCTAAATCGGTCATGGCGGCTAAGATCGTGACCCGCGTGCCTTGAAAAACGGGCAACAATGACGCGACCACCGGCACACCCAGCCCCAAGCCAATGCCCAACCCAATCCCTAACGCCGACATACGAAAGCCGCTGATATAGACATTGAACAAGGGCGCGGTCGTATTCACTAGCCAATTGCCTAAATAGATGCCCAGTGGCACGGCCGGTATCACGCCAATGAAGCCGTAAAAAAGCGCGATGCCGCTATAGATCATAATGTGATCGGGACGGCTGGCTCCCAGCGATTTCATGACCCCAATTTGGCCTTTTTGTTCGGCGACAATGGTGCTGATGACGGTAACCACCAAAAAGCTGCTGACCAGCATGGCCACAACGCTTAAAATGGCGACGGTTTCGGCCCATTGGCGCGGCTCGGTGAGGAAAAAGCTATTGGCGGGGTCGTCTAGGCTGCTGCCGCGATAGCCATAGGCCGTCGTCTCGACCACGCTACGCACGCTAAAGCGGTCGGCTTCGGCATCCGCAAACGTGTCATAGCGCAGCAGCAGACCGCTATAGCCCAACGTGTCGCCAATGCGTTCGGCATCGCTATAGTGGCCGAAGAGGGCGCGGTCGTTGCCATTATAAGGACTAAAGACGATGCCGCTAATTGTCCATTGGTCAAAAGGGATTGTGCCGTCGGTGGTGGTTCCTATCAAAGCCAGCAAGCGCACATCTATCACATCACCCACGCCCAGATCATAGCGTTCGGCCATGCGGCGCTCCATCAAGAGCTGGTTTTGGTCGGGTTGGGGCCATGCACCTTCCACCAGTTCTAGTGGATTGAGTTGACGCTGGTTGGGGGGAACATCGGCCGCGTTAAAGTTGGCTTCTAAGAAGGTGTCGCTGGTGGTCTTTTTCCAGAAGGTGCGGGCGTTAAGATTGCCCTGCACCATTGTTATGTTGGGGCGTACCGCAAACCCCGCCAACAGCGCGGCATGATCGCCCGCGTCTTGTTGGGCAGGGGGTACGCGCTCCGAGTCTAGGGCGACATAAGTCATGGGTATAGCATCGGTATCTACGGTGGTGTTTAGCTGGCGCACCAGAATATCTGCCCCCGAAACCAGCGTCACAACCCCCACCACGCCGATGAATATGCTAGCCGCAACAAGGGCTGTGCGCCCTCGATAGGCTAAGACATCGCGCCAAATTTTGCGGCGGCTTGTATACACAGCAACATCCTTTCTCGGTTTAATTTTTCGTAATAGCAGTATCAGTAGATCAGAATTTAGTGTTTTGGGCTGGCACACAGGCACAGCCCCTACCGCGAAAACCGCACGGCCGCACCATT
>CAZLPC010000699.1:0-1810 GCA_964561305.1 uncultured Anaerolineae bacterium | reverse complement strand
GATCATCACGCCCAATCAAACCGTCGCCGATATTTTCGCGTTGCATTTCGTCCTCTATGCGCTGGTGATCGCCATTGTGCCCTATCTGGGCTTGCGTCACCCGCGTTCATTGCTGCAACTGCCCCAATGGATACTGTGTTTGGTCATTGCCGCCGCAATTGGGCTAGGTTAAGACCATTAATCAAGAGGTAGCCGCTAAAACGCGCAAAAAAAGAGCCGACAATGTGTCGGCTCTGGTATTTAAGGAAGCTTACTAGCGCCAGCAAATGTACGTGCCACTATATTGCCAGAGCGTAGGAATCCAAAATGTATATTTTGCGTATCTGTAGTATGTTGTCCCATTAATATTCGTAGACCATTCGTACTCATATTTGTTAAATGCGTTCTCCCAAATGGTGCGGTCCCCGCATTGAGAAGTCCAGTCAGTGACAGTCTCGGTCACGACGGGTTCTTCAGAGGCGGCGGCTGGGCTGCTTGGAACCAAAGCTGGCACAACCGTCAATGCTAGTATAGAAATCAACACAATCATTTTAATGAGCTTCATAAGGTTGCCTCTCCGTTTATGAGAAATGGTATGTTTTGTACAAGCATCCTAAGCATACCAGCCTCTCGTTACCGAAACGGTACGGGCTATCGTAATGGTTTCATAACGGTGTTGGCAATCTGCTCAAGTCGTGGGGGTAGGGCGGCTAAGGGCTTTAGCTAGTTGGTTGCAAACCCGCCTCGATTCGCCACCCACTTTGTATTATTGTGCCGCGAGTGCCAACACTGCCTCTAGGATCAAGTCTTGACCATCGGCAAATGTTTCAGCAGAAAAAACAAGCTCAACGTCGGGTTGCACACCCAATCCCTTATATTGGACACCATCAACCGAGAGATATTGCTCGTTAGCGAGCGACACCAACCACCCATTGGGCATGGCAGCAAACCACGCATCCGACAACATGCCATTGGTCGGCTCGCCTACTAGCGTCACGGTGGGCAAGCTCCCCATGGCCAATGTGAAGGTCTCGGCGGCGCTAATCGTCAGGCGGCTGGTCAGCACATAGACATCCCGCGTAAACGGACGCTCTGTTGTTGGTTCGATATATAAATCCATAATCGGCACAAATGTGGCTTCAAACCACACGCTCTTATGCGAAAACAATTGTGGCGTGGCGATGATACGTGGGGCAAACGAAAAGGTTTCAGTAGCCGCCTGCTATTGCTGTGATGGCGCACTAAAATGCAGCCGCGTTCCTATAGAGGACAGAATGGCGACAGGTTCGACCAAGCTAGGCTTCAAACGTGACTTTCTCATACACATCGGCCAATGACAACGTACAACCAACGCTTTCAAGCCTCACTATCGAGTCGAGTTGGGCCGCATCGGTGTAGACCCAGCGGTCGCCATCGCGCTGAAAATGCTCGATCTGGAGGGTGTCTTGCGCAACAAGGAGATAGTCTTGCAGACTAGCAATTGTTTTATAGGCTTGGAACTTAGGCCCGCGGTCATCGCGTTCGGTGCTGGGCGCTAAAACTTCAATGATGAACATGGGGTTGGTATAGGTGTCAAGGTGTTCATCGGTCAGTTGGGGATCACCACACAGACCGCTGATGTCGGGGTAGGTATATTGTCCTTTTGCCACAATTTTGAGGCGCATATCAGAGGGATAGACGCGACAGGGGCGCTGGCGAAGTTGGGCATGAAGCGTACTGATGCAATTGGCAACGATGATGTTATGGCGTTCGCTGGCTCCGACCATCGCTATAATGTGGCCAGCAATATATTCATGCTTAACTTCACTATCACGCTCAAAGGCGAGATAGT
>CAZLPC010000698.1:1490-1810 GCA_964561305.1 uncultured Anaerolineae bacterium | reverse complement strand
CTCTATCCACATGGCCACCGCGCCATGTTTTTTGTGCCGAGCCAAGTGTGGTGCTATTTATCATGTAGAATCTTCAATGAAGTATTGTGATGGTATGAAAAAATTGAAACTTTGTATTTTGGGGCCTTTTCTTTAAGGAAAAGTTGATATAGAATAACTATATCAATTCTAAATTAAGGAAAAGGGTCTTCTATGTCCACTACAACCACACTCAATTGTGCCAAGCAACTGATTATCCAATGCCAATTTCAAGCCGCTTATGATGTGTTAAGCACCATTAAAGGCGACCCCACCGCCGATAAATGGCTGGCTCAACTGGC
>CAZLPC010000698.1:0-1480 GCA_964561305.1 uncultured Anaerolineae bacterium | reverse complement strand
ACGCCCGCCGCCAAAATAAACCCCGTGCGTGCAATAATAGCAGCTCTGCGTTAATGAATTAATGAAATATCAATTTTTATGGGGTTTTTGCACAAGCGTCAGCTTCAAGTCATATAAGCCACGCGCAAAAGCCCCAGCCCCACTGCCGCCGCCGCCAACAGCAGCAAGCGGCTGGTTCTGAGGGGGCGTGTGTGCATATTAAGGGGAGTGGGGGCAGTGTTAGAGGCGCTGCTGGTGAGCGTGCGTATGGGGCCGCTGGGCGGATAAAAGGCGTGCAATTGGCGGTCGGGGCCATCATAAACCAGCCAGCCATCGGCCCACATTAGCGCCGCCAAGTTGGGTACCCTAAACTCGGCTTCCCATGCACCTCCATCCGACACACGCACCACATAAAGCGCTGTGCGGATGATGCGCCCCACAAAAGCCACCCATTGCCCATCTTCGCTCCATGCCATATTGGCCCGCACATCGCGCACATCGTCGCGCAGCAAGCGTTGGGCATGGGTGTGGGTGTCAATCACCCACAACTCGGTTCCTACCAACAGCGCCACCCAGCGCCCGTCTTCACTCCATGCGGGGCACACCAAGCGCAGGGCCGCCCCCCGAAAGCTGCTCAGTTGCACCACTGCCCCATCGTCATATACATACAGATCATAGCGCCCGGCCCGCTGCCCCACAAACGCAATGCGATCATCGGTGGGTGCAGGGCAGTGCATTTGCACGCGCAAATTAGAGGTGCGGAACAATAGCTGATCGCTAAGGGCTTCATTTAGCCACGTATCTTGAATATAAGCCACACCTTTGGGGTCAAGGCTGCCAAATTCTGACAGGCTGATGTGGCGCATGGGGTAAAATTGTGTGGCGGTCAGCAGGTTGGTCTCAAAAAATAGTGGGCTACAAAACGGGTACAAATTTTGGTGCGGTGGAACCGTAATTACCACAAATTGATCGGGGCCGCCCGTTAAGGTACAAATGGGATTTATAGCCGCAAAATGAGGCTGAATAAAACGCCCATCGGCAGCCATCCGATAAATGGCCGGTATGCCATCACGATCAGAGACAAACGCAATGAGGCGTGGCGGCGCAGTTTGGCGGGTGGGCAACAAAAACGCCAACACCAACACCACAAAAACGGCAAACACCCCCAACACCACACGCATCATTTTCTCACCACTAGTGCCCCATGTTGGGCAACGCCTCTATTCGTCTAGCGCATTTACACCCGCAGATGCGTCGAGGCATTATAAATGGCTTCTAGGGCCACAATCAGGTGCTGGGCAGCTTGTTCGCCCTCGTCCACTGTTTCAATCACCTCTAGGTTATCAACCAGTTGCTTTAGGGGTGCGTTGATCATGCGGTCTACGGCCATGGCTCCGTCTTTGGTATCGTTGCCCGTGATAATTTTGCCAATATCCAGCGCCATCTGTTGCATAGAAGCCAGCAGATAGCCCGGCGACATCACCACCCGCGCCACATCATC
>CAZLPC010000697.1:0-1812 GCA_964561305.1 uncultured Anaerolineae bacterium | reverse complement strand
CGCAGACTAATTTCGATCATGTTGCTTTGACGAACTGCCTGCCGAAAAGCCGCTGCCAGTTCGCCCGCCGTCCCATACCGTTGTAGGCGTTCTTTAGACAACACTTTCAACAACACTTGTTCGACACGTTGTGGCACACCGGGATTAACATAGGTCGGCAGAGGTAACGGCTTATAAATATGATCGTGAATGATGGTGTAGGGGGTGTCAGAGGTAAAAGGCACACGCCCCACCACCAACTCATACAATACCACCCCCAACGAGTAAATATCTGTGCCAGCATCTAATTGGCGCACCCCCCGCGCTTGCTCTGGAGAGATGTATTGGGGCGTGCCCAACATCACATCGGCACTTAGCGTAGATTCGCCCAAGCTAGCAATTCGCGCCAAGCCAAAATCGGTTAAAAAGGGGGTACCTTTGGTGTCTAACATAATGTTAGAGGGCTTGACATCACGATGGAGCACATCGTTTTGATGAGCAAAATCTAGCGCATCGGCCACTGCATCTAAAACATCGGTCACTTCTTCTAGGGTCAAGGGTTGCCGACGCATCCGTTGTTTCAGCGTTTCGCCCTCAATATATTTCATCACCAAATAGGGTTGATTCTCGACCGTAGCATAGTCAAAAATCGGGATAATATGCGGATGGCTTAAGCGCCCGACAATTTGGGCCTCGCGCCGAAAACGCTCTAAGAAAGCAGTGTCTTCGCTTAGGGCAATGTGCATTACCTTAATAGCCACATAACGGTCAAGATCAAGATGATGGGCCTTATAGACTGTGGCCATCCCGCCTTGCCCAACACGCGACTCGATGCGATATTGCCCCACTTGTTGCCCAATTGAAAAGCTCATCGTGCGCCATGCTCCTTAAAGATTACCCTTTTTCGGGGCCGTGTGTCCACCACACGGCTAGTCTTTGTCGTTAAGTGCCACCACACCCGGCAACTGACGGCCTTCTAGCAACTCAAGGCTGGCCCCGCCCCCTGTACTAATATGCGTCATTTTATCAGCAAGATCAGCTTGGGTAACAGCCGCCGCCGAGTCGCCACCACCAATGATAGTTGTGGCTCCGGTCGTGGTCAGTTCGGCCAATGTCTCGGCCAGTTGCAATGTGCCGCGTGCAAAATTGGGCATCTCAAATACACCCATGGGCCCATTCCAAATTACAGTACGGGCTTCTGCCAGCGTTTTTTGAAATGCACTAATGGTGCTGCTACCAATATCCAAAATGCGCCATCCCGCAGGTACGTTTTCACTGGATGGAATGGACATGGTTTTGGCATCGTTGTCAAACACATCGGCAATAACCACTTCGCGGGGCAATACCAATTTGTCGCCAGCCGCCGCCATTAAATCGCGGGCCACTTGCAAGACATCGTTCTCTACCAATGAATCAGCTACATCTGTGCCACGCGCCTTAAAGAAGGTGTTGGCCATGCCACCGCCAATTAATAGTGTATCTACTTTAGTGAGCAAGGTTTGGATCACCTCGATTTTGTCGGACACCTTTGCCCCGCCCAAAATGGCCACAAATGGGCGCTCTGGGTTTTCGACAGCATTCACCAGAAAGTCTAGTTCGCGCTCCATTAAAAAGCCAGCGACAGCTGGCAACAACGCCGCCACACCTGTTGTGCTGGCATGTGCGCGATGCGATGATCCAAAAGCGTCATTTACATATACGTCGCCCAGTTTGGCAAGTTGCTCAGAAAATTGGGGATCGTTTTTGGTCTCGGCAGTGTGAAAGCGTGTGTTTTCTAACAGCAAAACCCCACCGACAGGCAACTCGGCTATGGCTTGTTCGGCCACCTCGCCC